>CAISJH010000426.1 GCA_903885585.1 uncultured beta proteobacterium | reverse complement strand
TGTTGGTCACTGACGTGGACCCATGAACCGCGGTTCGGAGGGGGCATGGCGGGTGCCTGGCTTGGACGATCGGTGTGCGACATTCTGCTGCGTCAGCCCGCCGCGGAAGAACTCCCGCCCTGACGCACTCGCTGCCGTTCGACCGTTCGCATTTGATGCAACCGACCATCACACTGTCCAAATCCCGCCTGCTGGCCTACCGCCAGTGCGGGCGGCGTTTGTGGCTGGAGATCCATCGGCGCGACCTGATCGAAATCTCGGCACAGCAGCAGGCGCGCTTCGATGCCGGCCACCAAGTGGGTGAGTTGGCTCGGAAGTTGGCCGACCCGCAGGGGAAGGGCATCCTTTTCGACGCTCAAGGGGACGGCTTCGCCGCAGTGCTGCGCGACTCCACCCAGGCCCTGAGCGAGCGACGCCCCCTCTTTGAGGCGGGTTTCGCAGCCCAGGGCGCGATCGTGTTCGTGGACCTGCTGCTGCCGGACCAGGGGACTGAAGGACACGCTCGGGGCTGGCTCCTGGTGGAGGTGAAGTCGTCTGGCAGCGTCAAGCCCTATCACTTGGACGACCTGGCTGTGCAGGTGCATGTTCTGCGCTCAGCCGGGGTGGAACTGACCAGTGCCGCCGTGGCTTGCCTGGACACCCGCTGGACCTACCCCGGCGGGGGCGACTATGCAGGCTTGCTTCGCCACGAGGAAGGGTTGGAGGCTGCCGCGGCGCGAAGCCAGGAGGTGCAAGGCTGGATCGACGGCGGAAGGGCCGTGGCGGCCAGGTCGGACGAGCCCAAGGTAGGCATGGGGGCGCACTGCACCACGCCATTCACCTGTCCGTTCACCGCGCACTGCGGCCAGGGTCAGACCCAGGCTCAGCACCCCGTTCACTGGCTGCCCAGGGTGCAGCGCAAGGTTCTGAAGGAGTTCCTGCGCAGCAGCGGCGTGGCCGACATGGCTGAGGTGCCAGATGAGTTGCTCAACGCCACCCAGCGCCGCGTGAAGCACGCCACGCTGTCAGGCCAGGCGTGGTTCGATGCCGAGTGTGCCCGCAAAGCCTTGGCCCCGCATAGCGGCACGCTGCGGTTCCTGGACTTCGAGGCTGCGGCGCGTCCTGTGCCCGTCTGGGCCGGCAGTCGGCCCTATCAGCAGGTGCCTTTCCAGTTCAGCCTGCACACGTTGCACGAGGACGGACGGGTAGGGCATGACGAGTTCATCGATCTCAGTGGAAACGACCCGAGCAAAGCCTTCGCCCAGTGCTTGGTGCAGGTGTGTGGCACAGCCGGGCCGGTCTTCGTCTACAACGCCGGCTTCGAGGGCCAGGTGATCTCAAACTTGGCGGCACAGTTCCCTCACCTCGAAGACAGCCTGAGGGCGCTCCGCCATCGACTGGTGGACTTGAGGCCGGTGACCGAGCAGCACTACTACCACCCAGCCCAGCGGGGCAAGTGGGGCCTCAAGAGCGTGCTGCCCACGCTCGGCGGCGGGGAGGACCACTCCCGATTGGAGGGCGTGGCCGACGGTCAGATGGCGGTGGACGCCTACCTTGAAGCCACTGAGCCCGAAACCACGACAGCGCGCAAGGAAGAGTTACGACAACAGTTGCTGACCTATTGCCGGTTGGACACCTGGGCGATGGTCAGGTTGTGGGCGTTTCTGGTGGGCCGGCCGGAGCTGGGTGAAGCCGTGGCCGCTCAGACGCCTATGGCTGCAATTCAATGAACAACTGTGGCTACCGGTGACGACGATGGATACAAGTCGATTCCAGATCGTTGAGGCAACGACACCAGGGGCGATGAGCAGGATCGTCGCGATGCACGCGGGCTACTACGCCAGAGAGCACGGCATGGGCGAAGTGTTTGAGCGCAAGGTGGCCGAAGGACTGACCGAGTTCTTGCCGCGCTTGCAGAACTCTCGAAACCGTCTATGGCTGGCCACGACGCCGAACCACGGTGGGCAG
>CAISJH010000425.1 GCA_903885585.1 uncultured beta proteobacterium | reverse complement strand
GTGGCGCTCACCGGGCACGCCGAAGTTGGGTTGGGTGTTCAGGTGTTCGAAGGCCATGGTCGACTTTCACTGCAGGTGGTGACCGAGGGTGCGCTGCAGCGCGGCGCGCAGTGCGGCCGCGTCCACGCGGCGCCAGCGCGCGGCCACGTGCTGGTCGGGCCGCAGCAGGTAGGCGGTGCCGGGCTGGGCGTCCAGCCGTTTGGCGATCATGCCCTGCACGTCCTCCAGTTCACCAGCCCCGGCCTGGCCGGCAGGCTGCACGCGCAGCAGGCGCACCGGCACCGGCAGGGCGGCAAGGTCCTGCGGCGTGAGGCCGCCCGGGCCGAACACCAGCAGCGTGAAGCTGTCGATCTGCCGCAGCAGCCAGCCCTCCCGGTCGTCCAGGCGCACCGGGGCGTCGTCCAGAGGGGCACCGGGGGCCATCCATCCCGAAAACGCCGCGTCGCCGACGTCCCCATCTGGCGTGTTCAGCGGCGAGTGGTCCAGGTGCGTAGCCACGGACAGCCGGCCCGAGTTGACCAACGCACGCGCGAAAGGCAGGTCTCGCGCCATCTCCAGCACCGCGTTGCGAAAGCGCCTCGACATCGCCGTCTTGGGCGTGATGAAGTCCGTGGAGCGGGTGGAGTTGAGGATGTTCTCGTCGGCCGCGGCCACGCGCTCGGCGTCGTAGCTGTCGAGCAGGGCTTCGGGCGCCTGCCCCTGGAGCACGAACTGCAGCTTCCAGCCCAGGTTGTCCACGTCCTGGATGCCGGAGTTGGCGCCACGTGCGCCGAAGGGCGACACCTGGTGCGCGGCATCGCCCGCAAACAGCACCCGCCCGTGGCGGAAGCGCTTCATGCGCCGGCACTGGAAGGTGTAGACGCTGACCCATTCCAGCGTGAACTCGCGCTCCGGCCCCAGCATGGCCTGGATGCGCGGGATCACACGCTCGGGCTGCTTCTCGGCCTCGGGGTCGGCGTCCCAGCCGAGCTGGAAGTCGATGCGCCAGACGTTGTCGGCCTCGCGGTGCAGCAGCACGCTCTGGCCGGGGTGGAAGGGGGGGTCGAACCAGAACCAGCGCTCGGTGGGGAAGTCGGCCTTCATCACCACGTCAGCGATGAGGAAGCGGTCCTGGAACACCTTGCCTTCGATGTCTAGGCCCAGCAGGCGGCGGATGGGGCTGCGCGCCCCGTCGGCCACTACCAGCCAGTCGGTGCGCAGCGTGAAGCTGCCGTCCGCCGTCTGCACCGTCAGCGTGGCGCCGTCGGCATCAGGCTGTACCGCAGTGACCTTGTGCTCCCAGCGCATCTGCAGGTGGGGCAGCGCCTGCGCCCGCTTCACCAGGTACTCCTCCAGGTAGTACTGCTGCAGGTTCACCATGCCGGGGCGCTCGTGGCCGGCCTCGGGTTGCAGGTTGAACTGGAAGACCTCCTCGGTCTCCAGGAAGGTGCGGCCCACGTTCCAGGTGACGCCCTTGTCCACCACCGGCTGGCCGCAGCCCAGGCGGTCCAGTACTTCCAGCGTGCGCTTGGCGTAGCACAGCCCGCGCGAACCCATGCTCACCGTCTTGTCGTCATCCAGCAGCAGCACGGGCGTACCGCGCTGCGCCAGGTCGATGGCGGCGCTCAGGCCCACGGGGCCGGCCCCCACCACCACCACCGGGTGCTGGCGCACGGTGCCGGGGGCATCGTCCAGCTCAGGCGCCCGCCCGGAGCTGTAACTGGGGTAGGTGTAGGTCGAGAGCATGGTCGTGATTGCGGCGCGTTGCGTTCTGTTCTGGTGGGCGTGGTCTTCGGCCACGGCCGTATGTGCCTCAGCGCTCCAGCGCCTCCCACATGGCTACGTCGCGCTCGGCGGTCCAGATGCGCGGGTCGGCAAACTGCGTGGCCTCGTCATAGGCGCGCGTCACGTCAAACGGCATGCAGTGGTCGAAGATCACCCAGTGGCCGTACTTCGGCTTCAGCGCTGCATAGGTCTCCTGGTAAACGGTCTTCAGGTCCTTGCCCGCAGCCGCGCCGGCCTGGACGCTGGCGTAGACGTCGCTCACGAAGGCGCCGGTCACCTCCAGGCCCTTTTGCACCATGGCCTCGCCCTTGAGCGCCGGGCCGCGGCCGGGCACGAGCGCCAGCGGGTTCAGCGCCGCAATGTTCTTCAGCGTCTGCGGCCAGTGGGTGAAGTAGGCGTCGCCCGCATACGGCGTGGCGTCGAACTCCACCAGGTCGCCCGACAGCAGCGTGCGCTCCTGCGGCAGCCACACCACGGTGTCGCCCTTGGTGTGGCCGCGGCCGAGCTGCAGCAGCTGCACCTCCAGCTTGCCCAGCCACAGCGTCATCTTGCCGCTGAAGGTGATGGTGGGCCAGGTCAGGCCGGGCGGCACGCTTTCGACGTTGCGGAACAGGCGTGGGAAGCGGCCGATCTCGCTGGCCTTGTCGGCCTCGCCACGCTCGACGATCAGGTCGTAGGTGTCCTGGCTGGCCAGGATCTGCTGCGCGCCGTAGGCCGAGGCGCCGAAGACGCGCACCGCGTGGTAATGCGTCAGCACCACGTACTTGATGGGCTTGTCGGTCACCTCGCGGATGCGGCGGATCACGTCGGCCGCCATGCCCGGCGTGGCCTGCGTGTCGGCCACCAGCACGGCGTCGTCGCCAATGATGATGCCGGTGTTGGGGTCGCCTTCGGCCGTGTAAGCCCAGGCGTGCTCGGACAGTTGCTCGAAGGTGACCTTCTTTTCTTCGAGGTCGGCTTGGCTGGCGAAGGCCTTGGTGCTCATGGGGGGTGTCCTGGCAGGTGGTTGTTTCTTTGCCTTGGCGTGCGCGGGATGGGCGAGATTCGGCCTGAGCTGGGCACGCTGGAGGGGCCGGGAAAGTGTAGACGTCAAAATGCGTCTATGTCAAACTCGTTCGCATGGAACAAACAGTGAATTCGGCTCACGACGGGGCTCAGGAGGGTTCGTCCGCGGATGCGTCCGGGCAGCGTTCGGTGCAATCGGTGGAGGTGGGCGGGCGGCTGCTGCTGGCCCTGGCCGACAGCCGCAGTGACCTGTCGCTGAAGGACCTGGCCGCCCGCGCCGGCTTGACGCCTTCGCGCGCGCATCCCTATCTGGTGAGCTTCACCCGCCTGGGGCTGGTGGAGCAGCGGCAGACGAGCGGGCGTTACGCGCTGGGGCCCGCGGCGCTGCAGATCGGCCTGGCCGCGCTGCACCAGCTGGACCCCATCCAGGCCGCCGCCCCGGTGGCTGAGGCCCTGGCTGCGCGCACGGGCCACGCGGTGGCGCTGGCGGTGTGGGGCAATTTCGGGCCGACCGTGGTGCGCCTGATCGATGCGCGCCAGCCCCTGCACGTGATGCTGCGTGCGGGCAGCGTGATGTCGCTCACAGGCACGGCCACCGGCCGCGCCTTCGTGGCGGCGCTGCCGCTGGAGCGCCTGGAGCACGCCAGCCCTGCAGCGCTGGGCGAATCCCCCGGGGCCCGCCCCTGGCAGGAGCGGCGCGAGGAGCTGCAGGCCATCGCAGACGAATCCCGCGCCCACGGGGTGTCGCGTGCCGCCGGCCGCCCCATCCCCGGCGTCAACGCCTTCAGCGCCGCCGCCTTCGACCACGAGGGCGAACCCGCCATCGTCATCACCGCCCTCGACCACGAAGACCGCCTGGACAGCCGCTGGACCTCAGCCACCGCGCGGGCCGTGAGAGAGGCTGCACTGCAGATCACGCAGCGGCTCGGGGGTGGGAGAGGGCAGCCGTCTGCGTGATGCAGAGCCTTGCAGTCAGCAGCTTCAGGCCTTTCAGCGCACTCAGGTAATCCCGGCATTCACGGGCTTTCCGGGTATTCCCAGCATTCCGGTTGTTCCGGGCTTTCCGGACATCTTTTCACCCGTCTGCAGATTGGGCCTGGGGCCAGGACACTGCCGCGGCTTTCAATCTCAAGGAGTGCCGCGAAGATGACCAAAATCCTGCTTGCCCTGGTGCCACTGGCCATGGTCACCGGGTTTTTGACCTGGGTGATGATGATGGGTGCCCGCGACCAAGCCCGATCTGACGCCTGGGCCGAGAAATGGGCCAAGGGACTCAAAAAGGGTGACTGACCTGGGGAATGCTGGTGCAGCAGCCCTTTCAGTTCGCGACCCTGCCTGCGCCTGACACCTGCCAGCCCGCGGTGCCTAGGGCAGGCACCTGCAAGTGGACGCTGGTGGTGACCGTGGCGGCCTCGGCCCGTTCCTTGGCTTCGCGCTGGATGCCCTTGCGCACCACATCCGCCAGCCCCGTGAGCTGGTGGGCGCAGGCGTCGATCAGGTCGTCCAGCGACACGATGCCTGCCAGATGGCCTTGCCCGTCACGCACCAGCAGGCGCCGCACGCCTGCGGCGCGCATGAGGTCGATGCCCTCGGAGAGTTCGGCCTCTTCCGTGGCGCTGACCAGGGTGCCGTCCAGCAGGCTGCCCACGCTTTGATGCGGCGCGGTGCGGCCGTCGGCCAGCACGGCCAGGGCCAGGTCGCGGTCGGTCACCAGACCCACCACGCGGCGGCCTTCAGGCGTGTCGTCGGTGACCACGAGCGCACCCACGTGCTGGTCGCGCATTTCATGGGCGGCACGTTGCAAGGTGTCG
>CAISJH010000424.1 GCA_903885585.1 uncultured beta proteobacterium | reverse complement strand
TGGCTGGGCCGCTCAGGCTCAGGCATGCTGCCGCAACGGCAGCAACCAGCAGGCATGGGGTTGGGGCAGCGCTGCGGTGACGGAGCACTCCGCCCCCAGCACGCGCCACCCGCTGAAAGATCGAGGCGGGGAGCACCTCATTGCTCCTTCATCGACGAAGCCACGCGACGCGTCAGCGGGTGCAGCAGGTAGGTGAGCACCGTGCGCTCGCCCGTGCGGATGATCACTTCGGCCGGCATGCCGGGCTGGATCTGGTGCTTGCCCAGGCCCTTCATGCCTTCGGGCGTGATCTGCACCCGGGCCAGAAAGTAGCTCATCATCCCTTGTGGAGTCTGCTCAGCCAACAGGTCCGCAGAGACCGAAAGCACCTTGCCTTCCACCACCAGCTGGGGCGAGTGCGCAAAGGCGGAGAAGCGCACGTCCGTCGGCAAGCCAGGGTGCACCGCATCGATGAGGTGTGGAGGAATCTTGGCTTCCAGCAGCAGCGCGTCCTTCTCGGGCACGATGTCCATCAGCTTTTGCCCCGGCGGGATGACGCCGCCCACGGTCTGGAACTGCAGGCCCACCACTTGGCCCGTGGCGGGCGATTTGATGACCGTCCGCTCCAGCTCCTCTTGCAGGGCCTTGAACTTGCCCTCGTCAGACTGCACCTCGCGCGCCACTTCGGCCAGCTGGCCGTCGGTCTCCTTGCGGTAGTCCTGCTGGCGCGACAGCGCGCGCTGGCGCAGCTCGGCAATAGCCTGCCGCGCGCGGGCGGCGTTGCCCTGCAGATCGGTCATGGCCGTGGTGACCTCGGCCACCTGGCGCTCCAGATCGAGCTGCTGATTGCGCGGCGCGTAGCCCTCCTTGACGAGACCGCTGATGTTACCGAGCTGCTCCTGCACCAAGCGGCGCTGGGTGCCCCGGCTTTCCAGCATGCCGGTGTAGGCCTGAATGGCCGCCTCCTGGCCACGGATGCTCTCCTCGATCGCCTGAAGATCGGCTCGCAAGGCGCTTCTGCGCGTGGCAAAGAGCTGCTCCTGGGAACTCAGATGCCGGGCAATCAGCGGATCAGAGGCCGCAGCGGTGCGCACCTCAGATCCAAAGTCGATGCGCTCACGGCCACCTTGCTCGGCCAGCAGGCGCGACTCCATAGCTCGCAATGCCAGGTACCGCTGGCGCGTGGCCTCGAAATTGGCCTTGGACACGGCGTCGTCCAGCCTCACCAGTGTCTGCCCAACCTTGACCTCATCGCCCTCACGCACCAGCACCTCGCGGATGATCCCACCTTGCAAGTGCTGCACCGCCTTGCGTTTGGTGTCGATCGCGACCGTGGCCTGCGTGGGCACACCCTCGTCAAGCGGAGCCAGCGCAGCCCAAGCCAGCAATGCCAAGAGCCCGACAACCAGCGCAGCGACTCCAAGGCGGCCGAGGTGTTTGGAGCGAGGCGGGTGATCCTCGGCGCCTCGGTCGGTAGCGGTCAATTCAGACATGATGAATGTGATTCCTCTGGTTCATTCGGCACGCGGTCCGGATGGGCCCGCCTGAGTGGCCGCGGCGGCACGCAGTGCGGCCAGCACGGCGTCACGTGGCCCTTGCGCCTGCACCACCCCGTCTTGCAGCAACAGCAAGCGATCGGCCAGTGCCACGGCGCCCGGGCGGTGCGTCACCAGCACCACAGCCGTACCGCCTTGCTTCAGTTGCATGACCGTGCGCGCCAGGGCAGCCTCGCCCACGTCGTCAAGGTTGGCATTGGGCTCGTCGAGCACCACTAACCTGGGTTTGCCGTAGATCGCCCGGGCCAGAGCCACACGTTGGCGCTGGCCGCCCGAGAGGATGCCTCCAGCCTCGCCAATGGGCGTGTCGTAACCCTTGGGCATGCGAAGGATCATCTCGTGCAGGCCAGTGGCCGTGGCCGCCTCGATGACCCTGCCGGAGTCGATCTTCGTGAAGCGGGCAATGTTCTCGGCGATCGATCCTTCGAAGAGCTCGATGTCCTGCGGGAGGTAGCCGATGTGGGGGCCGAGTTCCACGCGATCCCATCCCTCGATCGGGCGACCGTCCAGCAGCACCTCGCCCTGAACTTCACCCCAGATGCCAAGCATCACCCGCGCCAGGGTGGACTTGCCCGAGCCGCTCGGCCCCAGCACGACGAGCACTTGGCCTGGCGGCAGGTCGAGGTCCACACCCTTGAGGATGGGCTGCGCGCGGCCCGGTGCGTGGGCAACCACCTGGCGAAGGGTCAGATGGCCCGTCGGCGGCACCCGGCTCAGGGCTGGGTCGCGCTCAGGGTGGCCGTCGAGCAGGGTGCCCAAGCGCAAGAACGCTTCGCGCGCCGTGATGAAACCGCGCCAGGTGCCCACCAGCATGTCGATGGGCGCGAGCGCCCGGGTCATCAGGACGTTGGCCGCAATCATCGCGCCCGGGCTAAGCTGGCCGTCGATAACGAGCAGGGCCCCGGCGCCTAGCGAGAGCGACTGCTGAGAGTAACGTACGAACTTGCTGACCGCCGTCACCCGGTGGGTCAGGCCCTGAGACACCGCCGCCCGCTCAAGCGCACGCCCATGGCGCTGCTCCCACGACGCCTTCAGGCGCGGCAGCATGCCCATGGATTCCAGCACCTCAGCGTGCCGCAGCTTGCCCTGCAGGTACAGCTGAAGGTCCGTCTGGGCGCGCTGGGACGCCTCGGCGGGCGCTACCGCCCGGCGGTGTCCGAACCACGCAAGCAACGCCTGCACGATGGCGAACGCGATCGAGAGCCAGCCGAGGAAGGGGTGCAGCAGGAACATGACGCCGATGTAGATCGGCACCCACGGCAGGTCGAAGAAGGCGAAGACGCCATTGCCAGTGAGGAACTGGCGCACGACCAGCAGGTCGGCAAACGCCCGGCCAGGCCCTCGGGCCGGGTCCACATCGCCAGCCAGACGGTGTTCGAAGCTCGCGTTGAAGACACGGGTGCTCAGGCGCTCGTCAAAGCGCATGCCCGCCTCCACGAGGATGCGCGAGCGCCCCCACTCGGCCAGAGCCATGGTGCCGAACATCAGCAGAGCAATCAGCGACACCGCCGTCAGCGTGAGTTCGTTTTGACTGATCATTACCCGGTCGAAGACCTGCAGCATGTAGATCGTGGGCGTTAGCATCAGCAGGTTGGAGACCGCGCTGAGCAGCCCGACGAGGGCGAACTCGCGGCGGAATGCGTAGAGCGCCACCCAGAGTTCGCGGTGCCGGCGCCGCACAGGTGCCTCAGCCCGGGCCCCGGTGTCGGGCGCCAGGCTCACGCGGGCGCCAGCTTCGCCACTGTCGAGCGTCGTGCTCATGCCCGCCCCCTCGTCGCGGCTGGTGTGAGTAGCGGTCCCGCAGGCGGGCCGGCTGCCCCTGGCCCACGCGCCTCAGCCTGCGCCGCTGCCTGGGCCGCCGTCTTCTCCTGCGCCTGCTTCATGGCCGCCAGCACCTCGTCACGCGGGCCGAAGACCTGCTGCGCACCGTCCACCAACAACAGGATCTTGTCGCACACGCCAAGCACACTGCTGCGGTGCGTCATCACAACCACCGTCGCGCCGCGCGCCTTCAGTGCCCGGAGCGCCTCGTTAAGGGCCGCGTCACCCGCCTCATCCAGACTCGAGTTCGGCTCGTCTAGCACCACGAGCGCCGGGTCACCGTACAGGGCGCGTGCCAATGCAACGCGCTGGCGCTGGCCGCCGGAGAGCACCTGCCCGTCACGCCCGACTTGCGTGTCCCATGCCTGCGCCAGGCCCGAGACCAGGTCCTGCAGCCCGGCCAGGGCCGCCGCCGCCTCCAGCCGGGCGGGATCGGGCTCTCCAAAGCGGGCAATATTCTCCGCAAGCGTGCCCTCGAACAACTCCACGCCCTGCGGCAAGTAGCCCAGGTGCGGTCCGAGCTCAGCCTTATCCCAAGTGTGCACGTCGGCGCCGTCGAGTCGCACCTTGCCTGCCGTTGCCGGCCATAGCCCGAGCATCACCCGCGCGAGCGTGGTCTTGCCCGAGGCCGAGGGCCCTATCACAGCCAGCACCTCGCCCGGCTGCAGGGCGAACTGCACACCCTTGAGAATGGGCTGCGGGGGCTGTCCCGGCAGCGCTGGTGCGCCGGCCAAGAGCTGCTCGACGACGAGGGCGCCGCGCGGTGCGGGCAGCGGCATCAATGGGTCGCGCTGCGGCATCGCTGACAGCAGGACCGCCAGGCGCCCCCACGCATCGCGCGCCGTCACCACAAGCCGCCACTGCGTCACCATCTGTACCAGAGGGGTGAGCACCCGCCCGCCAATGATGGAGGCGACGATCATCATCCCGGGCCCGCCGTTGAGCTGGTTTTTCAGCAGAAGCCAAGCCGACAGGCCCAGCAACGCCGAGCTGAGCACCAACTGGATCATCTTTGACAGGGCCTGGAAGCCGCCGGCCGCCCGGCTGGCCTCGGCCTGCAAGCCGAGGAACTCGCGCTGCCTGGCGATCCATCGCGCGTGGATGTCGCGCAGCATTCCCATGGCCTCGATGACCTCGGCATTGCGCAGCGAGGAATCGGCGTAGTGGTTGGCAGCGTGGGCATTGCGGTTGGCCTCGGTCAAGGGTGGCTGGGTGCTGCGCTCCGTCAGCCAGGCCACAGCCACCTGGAGTACCGCGCTGGCCAGCGTCACCCATCCCAACACAGGGCTGATCATGTACACCAGCACCAGAAAGACGACGGCGACGGGAACTTCCATCAGCGCCAACACGAAGGGCGAGGGCAGAAACTCACGCACCGTTCGCCAGTCGTTCATCGGTTGCAGGCTGCCCCCGGGAAGACGCTTCAAGTTGGCGTCGAACATCAACTGAAACAGGCGTGGGCTCACCGCCTTGTCTACCTCATGCCCCACCTCGTGGAGCATCTCGCTGCGCACCCATTCCAGAAATTCCATCACCGCGTAGGCCGCCAACACCACCAGCGTCAACATCCACAGGGTCATGTGGCTGCGGCTGTTGACCACACGGTCGTAAACCTCGAGCATGTAGACGGAAGGGGCCAGCACCAACAAGCCGGCTACCAGGCTGAACAGAAACACCCGCCGCAGAGCGGGCCACACCGGCTTGAAAACCGCCACGAGCTCTGACGAGGGCTTCAGGCCGGGCGCCGCCGCCTGTGCGGGCGGTCTGGATAGCGGAGCGTTCAAGCTGTCTCCTCGATGAGCAGGTATTCAGGCAGATCAGGCGCAGGCGGCGAGTCGGCCGCCGAAACCTCGGCCATCTGGGGTAGTGTCGGATCGGCGGAAGGCGCGCTGGCCGCTGCATCAGCCCCAGGAAGTTGCTGACCGGCGTCGGGCGCGAAGACAAAGCTCAGCTCAAACTGATCGCCCTGCCGGCTGAGCACCACCTCCAGCAGCTTGCGCGTGTGAAACGAGTGCTCCTGGTGCGGCGTGAGCGCCAACTGGAAGCGCATGCGGCCATCAAGCGTGAAGAGCGAGGCCTGCCCGTCGCGCAAGCTGAGCGTGTGGCGATCGAAGTAGACCGGACAGTTGTCTGCAAAACGCAGCAACGGCAGCGGCCGGTCCGGCTGGCGCGCAATGTTGAACGGACTGGCCGGGGCCTGGAACAACATCCGGCAGGCCCGGCTGACGGAGTAGATCGCGTTGCACACCATCTGCGAACCCAGCGCGGGGTAGCGCTCACGCATCGTCTTGTAGGCCATGTGGTGCAAGGCCACGCGGTTCCAGACACGGGTCTGCTGCACCAGCGGCGACAACGCATTGCACACCTCGGCGAAGGCCCCCTGCAGCGCCACCAGGCGGGCATGCTGGTCCGGCGA
>CAISJH010000423.1 GCA_903885585.1 uncultured beta proteobacterium | reverse complement strand
ATGACCACATGCGGCAAACAGCCCCGCGCCTCGGCCCAGGCGAGCTTTTCGCCAAGGGCGTCGACAGACAGGTTGCGAGACTGCGGATCTGTGTCGACAAAGTCCACCGTCGCACCGCAGTACAAGGCGCAGTTGGCCGAAGCAACAAAGCTGTTAGGGCTGGTCCAGACACGACTGCCAGGCCCCACGCCCATGGCCAGACACGCCAGATGCAGCCCGCTGGTGGCGTTGGAGATGGCGATCGCGTGCGGCACCGCGTGCAACTCGGCGAACGCCAGTTCGAAGGCTGGAAGCACCGGGCCCTGTGTCAGGAAGTCCGAACGCAACACGTCGACGACTGCAGCGATGTCCTCTTCGCAGATCCCTTGTCGGCTATAGGGGAGGGTGATGGGCGCAGGGGGCGACTGCGCTTGCACCGCGTGCCGATCGGCCGAGGTTGTATTCGGCATGGGGCGACTGACGCTCATGGATCGGGCCTCGTCCTCAATCGGCGAATGCAGGAACCTGGGCGATGCCTGCGATGCCTGGCTGGCCGCCGTGTCCCTCGAAGATCATGGCCCTGAGCTCTTCGATGCTTAGAAAGTGAGGGTTGCGACCGCTGTCATAGGAGAAGCCCGGGTCCACTCGCTTGCATCCGTGGCGAGAGACATATTCCTCGATACCGTACTCCCCAGCGCTGGGCAGTATGGCGTAGTACGCCCCGAGGTCGACAGTGTTGAGGCTGTCGCTTGCCGTGATCATCTCCTCGTGAATCTTCTCGCCAGGCCGAAGTCCAACCACCTGCTGGCTGCACTCGGGGGCGATCGCGGCAGCCAGTTCGGTGATGCGATAGGACGGGATCTTCGGCACCATGATTTCTCCGCCTTGTGCGTGGGCAATCGACCACAGGACCATCTCCACGCCTTCTTGCAGCGTGATGTTGAAGCGGGTCATCTGTGGGTCCGTAATGGGCAGCACGCCTGTAGATCGCTGCGCCAGAAAGAAGGGGATGACCGAGCCTCGGCTGCCCATGACGTTGCCGTATCGGACAACTGAAAACCTGGCGTCACGAGCACCCTTGATGTTGTTCGCCGCAACGAAAAGCTTGTCCGAACACAGCTTGGTGGCTCCATAAAGATTGATCGGCGCCGCAGCTTTGTCAGTGGAGAGGGCCACGATCCGCTGGACCCCTGTATCCAGGCAGGCCTCAATGACGTTCTGTGCTCCCAGGACGTTGGTCTTGATGCATTCGAACGGGTTGTACTCCGCTGCGGGCACCTGCTTGAGTGCGGCGGCGTGTACCACCACGTCAATCCCTTCCAGGGCGCGGCGCAGTCGCGGTTGGTCCCGCACATCTCCGATGAAGTAGCGCAGAGCAGGGTGCTGCCGTTCGGAAAAGACTTGCGACATCTCGTACTGCTTGAGCTCGTCACGCGAGAAGATCACCAAGCGCTTGATGCCGGGCCACCGCTCGAGCACCGTCTTCACGAAGGCCTTCCCGAAGGAGCCGGTTCCACCGGTGATCAGGAGCGACTTGTCGTTGAGCATGTGGTGTCCTTTATGGCTGGGCAATCTGGAAGACGGGTCAAGGTGTCAACAGGGGTTGGGCTTCACCTAGGCGGGCCTTGAACTGTTCTTGCTGTGTCTGTACTCGGGCGCGAAACTCCGCAGGTGATCGGATCACGGCGTTGACTTCGGCCAACGCACGGGCACCGTCAAAGCACGGTACGACCCCGTCGTGTACGAATGCTGGGGCGATCCAATGGTCCGTCGGCCAGTGCTGTTCGGAAGCGCATATCAGGTAGCTGCCTGCGCACAGGAACTCGATGCCCCCCGTCGTCGGCTCCCCGTAGTTGATACAAAGGTCGCTCTCTTCGGCGATGTGGGCCAGCGGCGCCCGCAGGGCCTGCTGCAGGGTCTCCATGGGCACGTCAAGAGCCGAGTTGGCCATCATCAATCCCGCCCCGTTCGGCTTCAGGCGCACCAGCAGGCGTACTCCGTTTTGCTGGCAGGTCTGTGCCAAGGACTTGTGGAACTGCGCGAGCCCAGCCAGATCGATGTGCGACAGGCCTTGACTGTAAAGGGTGTTGACGAGCAGGCAGATCGTGCGAACGACAGGCCGGTCTATGCTCTTTGGTGGTTGTCCGAGGTTCACGCCGACCGTTGGTACGGCCTCGCCAAGCACAGTGCGGGTATGCGTGCCGAAGCCGTTGCGCTCGATGGCACGCACGCGCAATGCGTGAGGCAACGGGAAGGCTGGGTAGGAGGCATGTGGCAGCACGCTGATGGGCGCCTCAAGTGCAGCGGCTACCGTGAACAAGGGCCCGTTGCTGCCCGTGTCGTGGTCCGTCAGGACGAAGTGCGGCTTGGTCCCGCGCAGAGCTTTCAGCAGGCCCTGGTAGTTGACTGCTTGAACGAAGCAACGCTCTGCCATGACTTCAGCCTGCTTCTGCAGCGCGGCGCGGCCTGGTACCAGCGGCGAGAGGTGTTGTTCGATCAGTCGTCGCGCTTCGTCACGGTAGGCATAAGCGCTTGCGGGCAATTGGTGACTTGACAGCTGGTCCACGCGCACCAGCATCGAACCACTGCGGCGTACGGGGATGTCCCACATCGGGCTCGGTAGATCAATGTTGTGCTGAAAGCGGCCTGTGATGGCCTGCGCAAATGGTTCGTGATGGGCGTAGCAGGTCGGGATGTGGGTGATGGCTTGGTGCTGTCCGCGTTGCACCATCATCTCGATCTGGTCGAAGTCATAGCAGAAGAGTGAATCTTCCGGAACGTCGACTTGAACACGGTCGTAATGATCGACGATTCGCCAACGCTCGGAGCTGCCGGCGAAGAGGTCGGTCGTCAGGCAAGAGTCGAAGTAGTAGCGCTGCGCAACCGAGGGTCGAAAGAGTCCGACCCTTCGTTCGCTGATTTGGGCGTCGCACAGTTCACCGAGGTCCCTGGCGACCAGAACTCGTTGCAGGAAGAGCCACAGTTGGCCTTCATCCCACCCTTGAAAAACCCCGTGGCCGAGGATGCGGCGACGCAGCGTGGTCAAGCCTCTGTCCAGGAGGGTTGCTCGCGCCTTCGCTTCCGCAGCGATGCCGGCCTGGAAGTGGGTTCCGACCTTCAGTGGTCGGTAGCTGAAGTGCGTGGGATCGATGCCGGCTTTGACCGCTTCCTCGGTCAGGCCTGGATCGATGAAGATGTGCGGAATGTTCCCGAAGGCGGGCCTGCTGGCAGCGTAATGTGCGATGTCGCTGCGTTGCAGGAAGAGAAAGGCGTCGAGATTCACGTGTCGCTTTCGGGTTCAAGGTGTGCCCTGGTCTGGCGCAGGTGACGCCCAAGTCCAAGGGCCGGCCTCTCACGCCGCCATGGCTTGGCGCCTGGTCACCTGTCCGCACAGCGTGGGGATGCCGGCCCATTGGGGGTACTTGGCGAGCAACAGATCGGCGCTTCGGTGGAAAGACTCAGGTAGGGTGTGATCGTTAACTGAGTTGTGAAAGAGCGGCACGCGGATGATCCGGGCGATGGCGCTGCGGCGAGCCAGTGTCAGGCCTTGGAGGCACAGGTCGGTGGCCCAAAGATGCCACCCAAGGCTCGAGTCGATGGAAACCTCGCAATCCTTGTGTATTGCCACGGCCAGCTCGTCTATGGAAACCGCAGCGTCCGATGCGCCGTGGTCAAAGCGACTGGTCCTGTCGATGACGAAGCCCGAAAAGGACACCTCGGCTCCAGACCCGGAGCCCTTTGCGGGTTCCAATCCGGCAAAGCCCACGGGCGCTCCAGTCTTCCCCTGCTCGGTCAGGCTGCCAAGTTGCTGCGCCAGAGCCATGCCACTGCCCCTGGGGAAGTAGACGTCTTGGTGCACCAACACGCGCCAGGCATGGCTGGCGGATGCAGACCCGACGGCGAAGGCTTCCGCTGCACTCGTTGCATCGTCAACGCGGATCACTTCCGCGTCGATCTCCTGCAGCCCCGGCGATCTGGCGAGGTTCAATTCGTACTGCCAGGCGTTGTTCACGGGGACGATGATGGAAATCGGTGCACGCTTGCCTGGCGCGAGCAGGCCCGTCAGCGACCACTTCTTGCACTCGACGATCATCTGGTACTGACCGAGATTGCGCAGCGCAGTTGCTCGCGGCACTCCCAATGCTTCGGCCGCTTGCACGATGTGGCCTGCAAAGCCCGTGGGAGCTGCCTCGACCCGATAGGAATCGTGAAGGTGGGGCAGCCACCCGCTGTCCAGCAGCGCCTTGAACGCTGAAGACTGGGAAAAGAACCGGGTGTGGGTGCGGTCCAGCAGCCCGGCATCGTCGTAGCTGATATCCCCCGCCACAAGTCTTAGGATCACAGACAGATGCGCCATGTTGGGGATGCAGCAGACCAGACGGCCGCCATCGCTCACCATGTCATTGAGCGCTTCCAGCACCCGTTCAGGCTCTCGCAGGTGTTCCAGCAGGTCACCGATCACGATCACATCGAAACCTTGTCCCAGACTCTTCAAGTCGACCTGCTCGATGTCGACGCAGAAGACCCGGTCCAGGTGCCGTGCAGCGCTCTCCGCCGCGGCACTCGAAATCTCGACACCCCACCACTCGGTGTTGGGGTTGGACTCCTTGTACCGCCTGCCAAGCCGGCCGTTGGCGCATCCCAGTTCGAGAACCCGTTGCGCTTGCGAGGGAATGGCGGCGAGCAGCTTTTCGTTGAGGCCGTCGTAGTAGTTGCTCATCACACGGCCTCTTCAGTATGGAGGGCGACCCATTCAGATCCAACTGCCAGGTCAGCCTGGCCGCTGGGCTTGGGCTGCTCCTGGCTGTCATTTGGCACCCCCAAGTCCGCCTGCATGGTGCGGGCAACTGTGCGTTCAGCGGCAGTTGTCTCCACCTTTGCAAGGACAAGCCGCATGAAGGCGGCCTCGTTCCTGTCGCAGGGCTGCAGGCCTTGATCCAGCCAGGTGGACTGTCTCATTTCAAACCGGTGCTCAAACCACCCCAGGTACCAGAACCACTCGATGTAGTAGATCCACGAGTTCTCGTTCATGGCCCGGATGTGCGTCGGATCCTGCCAGGCGGTCAGCGCCTTCTCGTAGGGCACCTCGATCTCGATCTCGCCGCCTTCCTTCAGCAGCGTGAGCACGTTGGTCATCAGGCAGGGCAGGTCGGGCACGTGCTCCAGCACGTTGTTGGCGTACACCTTGTCCAGGCTGCCGGCCTCGAGTTCCAGTTCAATCCCGAATCGCGTGGTGGCTTTCACGGGGAAGGTCTGGGGTTGGCCCAGGTCCAGCACCAGGTCAGGTTCTGCGCGGTCGATCACATCCAGATTCAGCCAGCCAGCCTTGTAGTCCTTGCCGGAACCCAGGTTGACCTGGGTCGGGCGCCAGGGTTCTTCACTTCTGCCCTGCACATGACCCTGGTAGTAGCCTGATGCAAACGCCATCAGGTCGGCATACGCTTCCACCGGGTCATGCCGCTTCCAGGCCTGCAGTTGCTGACGGGCTCGCTGGAAAAAGGCCGTGGTCCCGAAGGTCTGGCTGAAGAATGTCTCGAGTGAGCGCTCATCAAACCAGGAGATGGCCTGGTCGAAGGCGGCGTCAGGCCGAGTTTGTGCACAGCGCTCCGAGATGACTGGCGTGCCAAGAGACAGGCAGTGGAACGCCCGCACCTGCTCGAAGGTGGCGCTCTCGTAGAAGTGGCAGTTCAGCACGGCCTTGGCTTGGCGGATGTACTGGTCCCGCTCTTCCGCGTAAAGAGGTTGGTCGAACATGGCCACCTGCAGCCCACAGGCCTCGATGCGTTCTATCAGACGCTTGCGGCGCTCGTTCATGCTGCCAAAGAACAGCAGATCGATGGTGCGGTCTTCGAGGGCGGGGGCCTGTGCTGCTGCCTTCTCCAGGTAGGCGGCGTGCCGGAAAGGGATCAGCGGCACATCGGCGGGGTCAGCGCCGTAGGCGCCCACGTTAGCCAGGTCGTAATCCACCACGCCTGAGGTCTTGAGCAGGGTGAGGTACTCCTCGGACACCTGGGCGCCGCCCGGCCCGAGCTGTTCCAGATTGACGAACAGGCAGGCATGGCGCTCCCTTAGCGAGGGGTCGAAACCGAGGTGCGCCCCCAGCACCAAGTTGACCGCGTCAGAGCGCAGGCGATTCTTGGCGATCGTGACCTCCACTCCAAAGCGTCGCAGCTGATGGCGGATGAACCGCGCCGGGTCCAGGAAGGCCAGCGAATGGACGTAGCCCACCGGTTGCATGATGGCGATGTGCACGTTGGGCAGGGGCGGGGTCTCGATCATGGGGATTCCTTGACGTCCAGCGAATTGAGTCGGTGAACCGATTCTTGGCTCGTCATGTGGCGGGCTTTAGCGGGAAAAGAGGCTGCAATTCCCTCCAAACCGGCCCTTTCACGCCGCGCAGCAGGTCTGCGCATGTGCACAATCGCGGTGCGGTTTCTAAGTGGAGAGCCCTAGCGTGGCTTTCTCCGCGACCACCCAGTTCAATTCAACACCTGTGAAGCCTGAGCCTCTGCCGTGAAGCTCGTTCCCGTCACCGACGACTCCCTGCGCAAGGGAGAGCCCGCACCCTTCGATGTGTTCGACGGTGAGGGCCGTCTGCTGCTTGCAGCAGGCGGCGTCGCCGACACGGACACACTCAAGGAGGCGGTGGAGAACCAGCAGGTGTACATCGACGAGCGGGTCTCTCAGGAGTGGAAGCGCGCGATCACCATGCGCTTGGGTGACATGGTGCGTCGTAACTTGACGTTGGGGAAGATCGCGCAGGCGCGGATGGGCCAGAACTGGCGAGAGAGCCAGCAGAACGGGCGAGAGAGCCAGTTCCTGGACACAGGTTTCGCGCAGGAGTTGACCCTCACCGAGGAGTGGGAGTCGCTACTTCGGGTGATGGCGTCCACGTTGCGCGATCCGCGTCCCGACGCGGACTGGCTCAAGCGAATCATTCGGGCCCACCGCCGGGTGCAGGACTTGGGCGCTCGGCGGCTGGATGGGTCGCTCTATTTCCTGATCCATGAGTCCAGCCAACCGCAGCTCAACTACTCTGCGCTGCACGCCTTGTTGGTCTGCTTGGTGTGCCAAGCAACCGCGCGCATTCTTTCCTGGCCCAGGGACTGGATCCAGGCGGTCGGGCTGGCTGCGCTGACCATGAATGCCACCATGACGCGCCTGCAGGACCTGCTGGCCGACAGTGACGCGACGCCGTCGGTGGAGATGCGGCAGGAAATCGAGAGGCACCCCATTGGGGCGCAGGCGCTCCTGCAGGCCTGCGGTGTCGAGGATCCGTTGTGGACTGGCGCGGTGCGCTGGCACCACGACTGGCAGCAGGACAGTCTGCCGTTCGAGGAGTTGTCCGATTCGCGCAAGCTGGCGCGCCTGCTGATGCGGGTGGATATCTTCACCGCCAGGCTGAGCCGAAGAAGGGCGCGCGCCCCCATGTCGCCGCTTCAGGCGGCCAAACGTGCCTGCATCGGGCCCGGTGGAAAGCTTGACGAGATCGGCTCGGCCTTGCTCAAGGCCGTGGGGCTGTACCCACCCGGCACCTATGTGGAGTTGGCCAGCGGCGAGGTGGGCATCGTGGTGGCACGGGGTGTGAGGGCAGACTTGCCCCGCGTGGCCAGCCTCAGAGGGGCTGACGGCAACATGATGATGACACCGATGCTGCGCGATGCGGTGAAGACCCCCCACCGAGTGGCCCGTTCAGTGCTCGCCAACGAGGTCAATGTCCGCTTGAGCCACGACAAGCTGATTGGACTCATCTGACGGCAACCGGGCTGAAGCGTCGCCAGAGGTCGCTTCGGGGCGCTCGTGGAGCCCGCAACGGCCATCAGCGAGGTCTTCGATGAGCGATCTCTTGCCGAAGACACCCCCCTCCTTGCGCTGGGCTTGGCCGTGGCCGGCCTTGTTTGCCTGGCTGTCCGGCTGGGCCCTGGTGCTGGCAGCGTCCTCGATGGACGTGTCCATGGCGTGGGCGCTCATGCTGGGCCTGCTGCCGGCTGTGTGGGCGCAGTCCCGGACCACAGGACCGTGGCGCCGGGCAGCGGTAATGCTCGGGTTGCCGCTTTCCCTGGCCTTGACGGTTGGACTGTCGGCGGTTCCACCCTGGGCCTGGCTGCTGGCGGCGGCGGCCGTGCTGGGGGTCTACCCCTTGCAGGCCTGGAGGGATGCGCCGATCTTCCCGACGCCAGCTGATGCCTTGCACGCTCTGCCTTCGGTTGTCCCCTTGCCGGGGGGCGCCCGCATCCTCGACGTAGGCAGCGGGCTCGGTCATGGCATGGTGGCATTGCGAGAAGCCTATCCTGATGCGCTTGTTGAAGGGGTGGAGCGCAGTCTCGCGCTGGTGCTGCTCAGCCGCCTGCGGTCTGCAGGCGATCGGGTGCGGCACGGTGACATGTGGCGGGGCTCGTGGGCCGGGTTTGCCCTGATCTATTGCTTCCAGCGGCCCGAATCCATGGTGCGGGTATGGACCAAGGCGTGTGCGGAACTGGCCCCGGGAGGCTGGCTGGCGAGCCTGGAGTTCGAGGTGCCGGGGGTCCGGCCGGCTGCGCGCTTGACCTGCCAGGACGGTCGCCCGCTCTGGATTTATCGTGTGGCCGGACCGTCGAGTTCAGTTTCCGGAGCTTCGGGCCGATAACATTCGAGACGATGCGTTAGCCAGACTGGCCGCTCCGGTAGGCGGGCCGCTTTGGAGGCGCCCGGCAACGACTTCTCTCATATCCAACACACTGCAGCACCATGTTCGTCATCATTGGATGGGTCGTCGCCATGGGCTGCGTCTTCGGGGTCTTCATTGCCCACGGCGGCAACATGGGCCCGGTGCTGAAGGCTTTGCCTTTTGAGATGACGACCATCTTCGGTGCGGCCATCGGGGCCTTTCTGGCGACCAATCAGCCCAAGGTCATCAAGTCCACCCTGGCGGGCTTGGGGCAGTGCTTCAAGGGCAGCAAGTACAACAAGGCCCGCTACATGGACTTGATGGCCTTGCTGTACGACATCTTGCAGAAGGCGCGCCGCGAGGGCTTGATGGCCATCGAGAAGGACGTGGAAGAGCCCCAGAACTCGCCACTGTTCAAGAAGTATCCCGTCATCGCCGCCGACCACCACGTGACGGAGTTCATCACCGACTACCTGCGCATGATGGTGACGGGCAACCTGAATGCGCACGAGATCGAGTCCTTGATGGACAACGAGATCGACACGCATCACCATGAGGCGCACGCGCCCGTCATGGCCATTCAGCGCATTGCTGGTGGCTTGCCGGCCTTCGGCATCGTGGCGGCGGTGCTGGGTGTGGTCAATACCATGGGCTCGGTGGGCCAACCCCCGGCCGTGCTGGGCGGCATGATCGGCTCGGCCCTGGTGGGCACCTTCCTGGGCATCTTGCTGTCCTACGCGTTTGCCGAGCCACTCGCGGGCCTGTTGGAGCAGAAGGTCGAGGAGGGCACCAAGGAGCTCCAGTGCATCAAGACCACCCTGCTGGCCAGCATGCAAGGCTACGCGCCTCAGGTGGCCATCGAATTCGGACGCAAGGTGCTCTTCCATGACGATCGCCCCTCTTTCAATGAGCTGGAAAGCCACGTGAAGGGCAAGAAGAAGTGAACCTCCGGCCCTTGACCTGCTGCAGGAGCCTCGTCCATGGCTGGTGACACCAAGAAGCTCCAGCCCATCATCGTCAAGCGTGTGAAGAAGGGCGGCCATGCCGCCCATGGCGGGGCCTGGAAGATCGCCTACGCCGACTTCGTCACCGCCATGATGGCCTTCTTTCTCATGATGTGGCTGATCGGCTCGACCACCGAGGGGGACCGCAAGGGCATCGCGGACTACTTCAGCACGCCTTTGAAGCTGTCCATGTTGGGTGGGGGTTCGGGCTCGGGTGACTCTTCTTCGGTGGTGAAGGGCGGTGGCCAGGACTTGAGCCGCTCCGGTGGCCAGGTCAAGCGCGGTGATGTGGAAGCTCCCACGCGCACTGTCAATTTGCAGGCTCTCAAAGCCGAGCAGGCCCGGGCCGAGCGGGCGCGCCTGGAGCAGTTGAAGGAAGAGCTGGAGCGCAAGATCAGCGCAAGCCCCAAGCTGGATGCTTTGAAGTCCCAGATCCGCCTGGACATGACGCGCGATGGTCTGCGCATCCAGATCGTCGACGCCAACAACAGGCCCATGTTTGCCAGCGGCAGTGCGGTGGTTCAGCCCTACATGCGCGACCTGCTGCGCGAGATCGGAGCCATCCTGACCGAGGTGCCCAACCGCCTGACGCTGGAGGGCCACACCGACTCCATGCCTTTCGTCGGGGGCGGGCAGGGCTACAGCAACTGGGAGCTCTCGGCCGACCGCGCCAATGCATCTCGCCGGGAGTTGGCAGCGGGGGGCTTGACGGAGGATCGCGTCCTGCGCGTGCAGGGTCTTTCTGCCAGCGTGCCCTTGGACCGTGATGACCCGAGCGGTCCGGTCAACCGGCGCATCAGTATCATTGTCATGAATCGCGACGCGGAGGACCGCTTCTTCCGCGCAGGTACGGACAGTGCGGGGTCGCAGGAGCCTGCTGGGGGTGCGTCCGGTCCCACCGCGGGGGTGGCACCGAGCCCGATGGCGCCCCCGGCCCTCAAGCGCTGATTGACGTCCTGATTTTCCTGAATCTCCAGAGGCTGTTTCCAGGCTCACGAGGAACGAATGACCATTCACACAGACTTGAGGTTTCTCGTCGTCGATGACTTTTCGACCATGCGTCGCATCATCCGGGGCCTGCTCAAGGAAATCGGCTGCAACAACGTTGATGAGGCCGAGGACGGTGCCGTGGCGCTGAGCATGCTGCGAAACCAGCGTCACGATTTCGTGGTGTCGGACATCAACATGCCCAACATGAATGGGTTTGAACTGCTCAAGGCCATCAAGGCGGATGCCACGCTCAAACACGTGCCGGTGCTGATGGTGACGGCGGAGGCCCGCAAGGAAGACATCGTGCTGGCCGCGCAGAGTGGCGCCGCCGGCTACATCGTCAAGCCCTTCACCAAGGCCACGTTGGAAGAAAAGGTACTGAAGATCGTGCAGAAGATGGCAGGTACGGCCTGAGCTTTGCAGCGGGCACAACAGCCAGCCACCCTTCCAGCAACCGGGGACAAGACATGCAGGAAAACCACGAGACGGCCGGCCAGACCGCGCCTCGCGACCTGAGCACCACGGAGGTGTTCATCCAGATTGGCACCATCACGCGACTGCTGCACGACACCCTGTCCCAGCTGGGCGTGATGCCCAAGCTGCAGGCGGCCGCGCAGGGGCTGCCCGATGCCCGCAGCCGCTTGAACTACATCGCCGAGAAGACGGCCTCGGCGGCCGACAAGGTCCTGAACTCGGTGGATCAGGCCAAGTCGGTTCATGCCCACATGCTGAGCCAAGCGCAGACGCTGGCCAAGAACTTGACAGAAGATCCGGTCAAGGCCGTGGCCAGCGGAGCGGTGTTGAACTTTGTTCGTGACATCGAGGCCTCGGCCACCCGGGCCGATGAGCACCTGACCGACATCATGCTGGCGCAGGACTTTCACGATCTGACCGGTCAGGTCGTGGCCAAGGTGGTGACCCTGGCCAACGATCTTGAAGGCAGCTTGGTCAAGCTGCTGGTGCAAGTGGTCCCTGAGGACCAGGTCCACAAGGTGGAGCAGGCCCTGAGTGGTCCCGTGGTCAACCCCGAGGGCCGTACCGACGTGGTGGCCAATCAAGAGCAGGTGGACGACCTGCTGGCCAGCCTGGGGTTCTAGCGAATAGAGGGGTTTTCGCCCCTCCTTTCCGGCTCAAGTTCCGCCGCGCTGCCGGCAACATGGTGAGGCTCCAAAAGGGGCCTCACCTTCATGTCCGACAGCTCCCAAGACCGCACCCTACCCGCCTCCCCGCGGAAGATCTCCAAAGCCCGTGAGGAGGGTCAGGTTGCGCGCTCGCGCGACCTGGGGCACTTTGCCGCTCTGTTCGCGGCCTGCCTGGTGCTGGTGTCGATGGCTTCGACGCTGACGGGCTGGTTGCAACGCCTGCTGGCCAAGGGCCTGAGCTTTGATGCGCAGACCGTCGCCGAGCCGTTGCGGATGACCGACCGCCTGTCGCAATTCGGTGCCGAAATGCTGCTGGTGGTGGTGCCCATGGGCCTGCTGATGATGGCCGTGGGTGTGGTGGCCAGTGTGGCGTGCGGCGGCTGGAACTTCTCCTGGAAGGCGGTTCAGCCCAAGTTCAGCAAGCTGAATCCGATCAGCGGCGTGGCGAACTTGTTCAAGGCCTCCCAGATTGGCATGACGCTGAAGGCCTGCCTGCTGGCCTTGGTGCTCGGCATCATTGGGGCGCTCTTCCTGCAGGCCAATGTGGGGCGCTTCATGCACTCGACGGGCGTGCCCTTGCCGGCCGCCCTCAATCACGCGGCAGGTACGGTGTGGGCGGGTCTGCTGCTGCTGTTGCTGGCTGTGGGTGCCTTTGCGCTGGTGGATGTGCCGTTGCAGAAGTTCGTGTGGCTTCGCGGCCTGCGCATGAGCCACGAGGAAGTCAAGAAGGAATACAAGGAGGTCGAGGGCAACGCCGAGGTCAAGGGCAAGCAGAAGGCCCGGATGAGAGAGGCGGCCAACCGTCGGATGCTGGCGGCGGTCCCAGGCGCCAGCGTGGTGGTGATGAACCCGACCCACTTCGCCGTTGCCCTGCTGTATGAAGACGGCCGCATGGCCGCACCCAAGGTGGTGGCCAAGGGGGCAGATCTGATGGCCTTCCGCATCCGCGACGCAGCCCGTGGCGCGCAGGTGCCTGTGCTGGAGGCCCCCGCCCTGGCCCGTGCCCTGTACGCCCATGCCGAGGTGGACCGGGAGATTCCCGCGGCGCTCTTCTCGGCTGTGGCGCAGGTGCTGGCCTGGGTGTTCCAGCTGCGCAATGCCATGTCCGGCAAGGGCAGGGCGCCGGGCGATCTGCCCGAGCTGCACGTGCCCCCCGAACTCGACCCCAAGAACCGACCGGCCCACGAGCGCGCTGGCGCGGAGGATGACCAATGAACACCGCTCGACTCGCAGCCAACCCCTGGCTGGCCAAGGCACAGGGACTGCTGGGCCCGGACGCTGGCCTCCTGAAGGCGCTGACCGCGCCCATCTTCATCGTGATGATCCTCGCGATGATGGTGCTGCCGCTGCCGCCTTTGGTGCTGGACCTGCTGTTCACCTTCAACATCGCGCTGTCGTTGATGGTGATGATGGTGGCCTCCACCATGAAGCGGCCGCTGGACTTTGCGGCCTTGCCGGCCGTGCTGCTGGTCACCACCCTCATGCGCCTGAGCTTGAACGTGGCGTCCACCCGCGTGGTGCTGATGGAAGGGCACACCGGGCCCGGGGCGGCTGGGCAGGTGATCGAGTCCTTCGGGCACTTCCTGATCGGCGGCAACTTCATCGTCGGTCTGCTGGTGTTTGCCATCCTCGTGGTCATCAACTTCATCGTGGTGACCAAGGGGGCCGAGCGGATCGCCGAGGTGGGTGCGCGCTTCACGCTGGACGCCATGCCGGGCAAACAGATGGCCATCGACGCCGACCTGAACGCCGGCATGATCGACGAGAAGGAAGCCAAGCGCCGCCGCGCCGAGGTGGGTGACGAGGCGGAATTCTTCGGCTCCATGGACGGCGCCAGCAAGTACGTTCGCGGCGATGCCGTGGCCGGCTTGCTGATCCTGTTCATCAGCGTGGTGGGCGGCTTCCTGATCGGCATGCTGCAGCACGATCTTTCAGCCGGTGAGGCCGCTCGAAGCTACATCCTGCTGGCGGTGGGTGATGCGCTGGTGGCACAGATCCCCGCACTGCTGATCTCCGTGTCTGCGGCCATGGTTGTGTCTCGCGTCGGCAAGGAAGAGGACGTGGGCACGCAGATCCGCAGCCAGGTCTTTGACTCGCCGCGTGCCATCGGTGTCACCGCGGGCATCGTGGGGGCCTTGGGCCTGGTGCCTGGCATGCCGCACTTCGTGTTCCTGTTGATCGCCTCGGTCTTGGGCGCCATGGCCTGGATGGCGTACCGGCGCCAGCGCAAGCCCGATGAGCCGGCGCGCACGGGCGACGCCAGCGACATTCCCAGCGCCAGCACCGAGGCCACCTGGGACGACCTGGCACCCGTGGACGCCCTGGGCCTGGAGGTGGGCTACCGCTTGATCGCCCTGGTGGACAAGGCGCGCAACGGCGAGCTGCTGGGCCGCATCAAGGGCGTGCGCAAGAAGTTCGCGCAGGACGTGGGCTTTCTGCCTCCGGCGGTGCACATCCGCGACAACCTGGTCGACCTCAAGCCCGGCATGTACCGCGTGACGCTGCGCGGCGCGGTGGTGGGCGAGGGCGAGGCCTACCCCGGCATGCTGATGGCCATCAACCCCGGCGGTGCCACGCAGCAGTTGCCCGGCACCAGGACCACCGACCCGGCCTTTGGCCTGCCCGCGGTGTGGATCGAGGAACGCAACCGCGAGAACGCACAGATGGCAGGTTTTACCGTGGTTGATTGCGCGACCGTGGTGGCCACACACCTCTCACACTTGATGCAAGTGAATGCGGCCCGATTGCTGGGCCGAACCGAGACCCAGGCCCTGGTCGACCACGTGAAAAAGCTTGCACCCAACCTCATCGAAGACGTGATCCCGAAGATGGTCAGCGTCACGACCCTGCAGAAGGTGTTGCAGCTTCTGCTGGAAGAGGGCGTGCACATCCGCGACATGCGCTCCATCGTGGAGTCTCTGTCCGAGCACGCCGCCAACGTGACCGACCCGGCCGAGTTGGCCCAGCGCGTGCGGGTGCAACTGGCCCCGGCCATCGTGCAGCAGATCTACGGCCCGGTGAAGGAGCTGGAAGTCATCGCCCTGGAGCCCGAGCTCGAGCGTCTGGTCACTCAGGCCCTGACTTCGCCCCATGGGGCCGCGCTGGACCCCGGCGTGGCCGACACGCTCACCCGCAGCGCCGCCGAGACCTCACGCCGCCAGGAGGACCTGGGCCTGCCCGCCTGCCTGCTGGTGCCCGACCCCATCCGCGCTGCCATGGCCCGCCTGCTGCGCCGCGTGGCACCCCGACTTCGCGTGATCTCGCACAGCGAGATTCCTGAGACCCATTCCATTCGCATTGCATCCATCATCGGAGCCCCGGCATGAACGTCAAGCGCTTCACCGCCCGCAAGTCTCGCGACGCCCTCAAGCAGGTCCGCCAGGTGTTTGGGCAAGACGCCATCGTCTTGTCCACCCGTCCCTGCCCGGAAGGGGTGGAGGTGCTGGCCATGGCGCCGGAGTCCGTGCAGCAGTTTGAGCGGGTGGCCGTGGCGGCGCCCAGGCCCAGCGCTGCGCCGGCGGGCGACGCGCCTTGGGCTGCGCCCGGCCGTCCTGCGGCCGAGGCGGGCGCACCTTCGCGGCTGGCTGCCCGGGCTGCGGCGCAGGATGAGGCCCTGGGTCGTGCGTCCTCAGCGCTGCGTGAGCGCCTGGAGCCTTCCTTTGATGGGCCATCCCCATCGTCGTCATCTTCACGGCAGTCCAGGGAGCTGGGCGACGAGGTGAACGACGACGTTCAGCAGCTGTCCATGAGCACGCTGTCTTTCCAGGACTATGTGCGCGAGCGGATGCTGCGCCGTCGCAAGGCGGAACTTGAAGCCCAGGCTGCAAGCGCTGCGAAGGCGGCTGCGCCTGCCGCGACCGCTCCATCAGCCGCGCGGCCGATGAGCGAGCTGCGGACCTCGCCACAGCAGGAAGGCCGGCAGGACCGAGCGTCCGCAGCCGGCTCGTCAAAGGCGAGGCCGAGCCCTGCGTCTGGATCTGCATCTGCAGCGGCCCCCTTGGTGATGCCTGCGGCTGCTGCCGACCCCCCTGGCCGCCGCGGCCTTGGCGCGCGAGCGCGCTGAGATGGTCAATGAGCTGCGCTCCATGAAGGGCCTCATCGAGGAGCGCTTCGGCACCCTGGCTTTCATGGAAAAACTGCAGCGCCAGCCCCGGCAGGCGCTGTTGTCCCAGAAGTTGCTGGACAGCGGCTTCTCTCCGGCGCTGACCCGCAAGTTGGTGGCCAGCTTGCCGGCAGAAGGCGACGAGGCCGCCTGGGCCGCCTCGGTGCTGCAGCGCAACCTGCAGACGGCCGAGCGAGAGGCTGCGCTGGAGGATCAGGGTGGCGTGTGGGCCCTGGTGGGCTCCACGGGGGTGGGCAAGACCACCAGCACGGCCAAGCTGGCGGCCGCCTTTGCCTCCAAGCACGGCGCCGCCAACCTGGGCTTGATCACGCTGGACGCCTACCGCATGGGCGCGCAGGAGCAGTTGCGGGCCTATGGACGCATCCTGGGCGTGCCGGTGCACACGGCGCACGACCGCGCCTCGCTGGACGACCTGCTGGATCTGTTGTCGGGCAAGAAGATGGTGCTCATCGACACCGCTGGCATCGCCCAGCGCGATGCGCGCACGGCCGAGCTGATGGAGATGTTGTCCCACCCGTCCATCCAGCGGATGCTGGTGGTCAACGCCTCCGCCCAAGGAGAGACGATCGAAGACGTGGTGAACGCCTATCGCACGGCCGCGTGCAAGGGTGTGGTGCTGACCAAGGTGGACGAGGCCGTCAAGCTGGGCCCGGCGCTGGACGCCATGATCCGCCACCGGCTGAAGGTGGTGGCCGTGGCCAACGGCCAGCGGGTGCCGGAAGACTGGCACCGCCTGTCGTCTGCCACGCTGGTGCAGCGTGCGCTGCGCGCGGCCGGCTCCTCGGCCTGGCGCATGGACTCCTCCGACGTGAACCTGGTCTTTGCGGGTTCACAGACCGTCGAGACCCCAACCCGCGTGTTCTGAGTCGGTGCAACCCATGAAGGACCTGCTCGACAGCCCCGGCAGCTGGACGGTGGACCAGGCCGATGGCCTGCGCCGTCTTTTCGCCCGCACCGGTTGCACCATCGTGCCCCTGGTGTCCAACCCGCACGTGAAGGCCAGCGGCGTGGCCGTGGAGCGGCTCGCCGCAGCATTGGCCATGCAGGGATGCAAGACCCTGGTGGTGGATGCGGGCGAGACCTCGCCGCCGCCGGCCGAGGCCTCGGCCTTGGAGTTGGCGCCCTGCATCGAGCGCCTGTCCCAGCACATCGCGTACCTGGCTGCGCGCGGGTTGCCGCGGCGGTATGTGGACACGCACGGCTCGGCCGCCCGCCTGCTCGACGAGTTGACGCGGCTGGTGCCTGACGCACAGGTGCTTCTGCTGCATGCGTCGGCGCCCGATCTGGCGCGGCTGTGCACCGGCCGTGCCTTGAGGCCCGTGGTGCTGGCCTCTGACCACCCGGAGGGCGTCAAGCATGCCTACGCCGGCATGAAGCTGTTGGCGCAGCGTTCGGGCTGGATGAGTTTTGACCTGCTGATGCTGGCACCAGACCGCTCACCCCGCGTGGAGCCCATCTGCAAGACCTTGGCCGACTGCGCCGACCAGTTCATCGGCGCGTCGCTGCGTGCCTGGGCCTGGATCGACCCGCTCACGCCTGCTCGGGAAGCGCCCAGCGCCTCCTTGCAGGCACTGGTGCAGGCCCACGTCGAGCTCGATGGGCCGGGTCCCCACATCTCATGGCAGGCGGCCCACGGCGCCGCCGCGATTTCCGCTCATCGGAACTGACTGCGCAGGAGCTCACGTCATGTATACCGCCAAAGGCCGTCCCGATCCTGGGGCCATGCTCAAGCAGTACAGCCCCCTGGTGCGCCGTCTGGCCCACCAGATGATTGCCAAGCTGCCCGCCAACGTGGAGATCGACGACCTGATCCAGGTCGGGATGATGGGTTTGAGTGACGCGCTGGCACGGTTTGACGCCGCGCAGGGCGTGCAGTTCGAGACCTTCGCCACGCAGCGCATCCGCGGGGCGATGCTGGATGAGCTTCGCAGCAGCGACTGGATGAGCCGCGGCGACCGCCGCAACCAGCGCCTCATCGAGACGGCCGTGCACAAGCTGGAGCACAAGTTCGGACGAGCCCCGCACGAGGCCGAGATCGCCGCCGAGATGGGCATGAAGCTCGTGGAGTACCAGGAGCTGCTGAACAAGGTGCGCGGCACCCAGCTGGTGTACCTGGAAGACATGTCGGGTGACGACGGCGACGAGGACTACCTGGACCGCCACATGGTGGACGTGGAGGCCAACCCGCTGGGCCGCCTGGCAGACCGCAAGATGCGCGAAGCGCTGGTGGCCGCGATCGAGAACCTGCCCGAGCGCGAGCAGTATGTGATGGGCATGTACTACGAACACGACATGAACCTCAAGGAGATTGCTGCCGTGCTGGGTGTGACCGAGTCCCGCGTGTGCCAGTTGCACAGTCAGGCCATCGCCCGACTGCGCACACGTCTGCGGGAGTGGTGATCAGAGGTCGGGTGCAGGGTACCTGCACTGTGGCCACAACGAAGAAAGCCGGCTTGAGCCGGCTTTCTTGTTGGTGCGGTGCGTGGTGCTGAAAGATCGGCAGGCCAGCGGGGCTGGCGGCCTGATCAAACCTGTTCAGGCGATGACGGAGCCGCTGTAGCTCTGGCGTGCACCCTGGCCGGTGGCGCCGTAGGTGGGCGCACGCGCAGGCAGCAGCACGTCGATGGCGCGATCCAGAGAGGCGGTGGCGCGTGCCAGGGCTTCGCGCTGGGCGGCCACCCGTGCGCTGGCCAGTGCAAGGCGTTGGCGCAGGGGAGGGGGCACGGCGCCATGGTGCGCTGCGGCTCGAAAGTGTTCCACGGCGCCCGACAGCGCACGGTGCAGCGCCGCCGCTGAACATTCCAGCGCAGCCGGGTCGCCCCCTCGCAGGGCCTCGTGCAGATCTGCCAGGTGCTTCTCCACCTGCTGCACGGGAACTTCCAGATCGATGGTGACGGACCTGGGCTTCATGGGCGCGGGGTCCGGTCGAGCAGTTCCTGGGCGTTGGCGATCAGCTTGTCGGCGATGGCGCCGGCGTTGACGGTGAAACTGCCATCACGGATCGCCTGGGTGATGCGCTCAACCTTGGCAGCATCGAACGCACCCTCGCCATTCGCATCCACTTGCAAAGTGGCGGCCGCAGAAAGTTCCACGCGTGCGCTGCTGGAGGCCGTCTCAGACCGTCCAGCCGATGCGGCCTTGCGCTCGCTGGACACCGGCGTCGGGACACTCTTGGGTTCAAACGGGCCGATCTTCATGGTGTGCTCCTGAGGGCTGAGGGCAAATGCGCCACCCCTTGTGTCGCTGTATCGGTCATTTCAAGCTCCAACTTTAGCCCTTTGGGCGTAACAGTCCTTGCGCACCGGTCTTCAGGGTTCACAGCGTGATCTCCACCTGACGCAGGCCCGTGGGTGTGCCGGTCACCGTGCGGCCTGACTCGGTGCGGATGCGCACGCTCTGACCCTCGACGCCCGGGTTGAGTGCGACGCCCTCGCCCTGAATGGAAAAGCCGGGGCCCACGGCCGTGAGCCGCACGGTGTCGCCAGACTCGAACCACTGGCGCTTTCTCAGGTGTTCCTGGCGCAGTGCGGCTCCAGCTGAGAGGGTCAGCCCCAAGGTGCGGCCCAGCGTCGCAGGTTCGTTGACCAGCACGGGGGAGTCTCGCTCGGACCAGTCCACTTCGGCCATCTTCAGATGCCCTGGTGCCAGCACCGTGCCAGCGGGCAGGGAAGCCGCCACCACCAGGCCGGGGGCCCAGAGCCTCACGGTCATCGGCACGGTGACTCTCCAGGCCGCGGCGCCCTGGGCGCACTTCAGGCCCATGCGTGTGCGGCCCCAGGCGCGCTGACCCGGCGGCAGAAAGACCTCCACGCGTGCGCAGGGCGCGAGTTGCAACCTCGGATCCAACGTGCCGGCCTCCACTTCCACCCGCACCGGTACGCGGTTGCCGAAGGCCGCACGGGCGGCGTCCTGGGCGGCTTGTTGGGCCTGGGCCACCCAGGTCGGGTCCAGGACGGGCTGGGCGCTCGCGCTGGCGCAGACCAGCCAGGCCAGGCCGGCGAGCCATGGCCGATGACGGTGGAGCCTGCCTGCGCCAGATGACGCAGTGTTGGTGGAGGAGTGCGGGTTCTTCACGCTCGCCAATGTAGGGCTGGGCGGCCGTTTGCAGGCTCGGAAATGCGGCCTCAACACCGGTCTTTTCAGGCGATGGAAGGCGTGTCGCCTGCCGAGAATCGACAGCAACCAAGCCCAACACAAGAGGGCCAGTACATGATCAACCGACTGACCAACGCGCTGAACTTCCAGACCGAGGCCCTCGTGATGCGGGCCGAGCGTCAGCGCATGATCGCCAGCAACATTGCCAACGCTGACACCCCAGGCTACGTGGCGCGCGACTTCGACTTCTCCAAGGCCTTGCGTGAGGCGACCTCGGGTGGCGGTGTGGCAGATCCCTCGCGTCGGGCCGGGGCCATGCTGCGCTACGCGGCGCCCGCCCAGACCAATCTGGACGGCAATTCAGTGGACATGGACCGCGAGCGCGCGGCCTTTGCCGACAACACGGTGAAGTACGAGTCCACCCTGCGCTTCATCAACGGCAGCGTGCGCACCATGCTCGACGCCATGAAGAGCCACAGCGGTGGCTGAGGAGGCTGAAGCATGAGCATGTTCCGCATCTTTGACGTGGCGGGCAGCGCGGTGAGCGCCCAAAGCCAGCGTTTGAACGTGGTGGCCTCCAACCTGGCCAACGCGGACACCGTGGCTGGGCCCGACGGCAAGGCCTACAAGGCGCGCCAGGTGGTGTTCCAGACCGCGCTGATGGGCGCCGGCGGAGCGCTGGGCCCCGAGAGCTCCGCCGGTGTTCGGGTCAGCACCGTGCGTGAGGATGAAAGTCCCGGGCGCCGTGTGCACGACCCCAAGCACCCGGCCGCCGATACCGAGGGCTACGTGACCTTCAGCAACGTGAGTGCCGTGGAGGAGATGGTCAACATGATCTCGGCCTCTCGCTCGTACCAGAACAACGTCGAGGTCATGAACACCGCCAAGAGCCTGTTGCTCAAGACCCTTCAGATGGGGCAGTGAGGCGCTGTGCGCTCCTGCTGAATCGGCTGCGTCGCCCTGATCACGTCATCTGCTTGCCCTGAGGTCACCCATGAGCGCCTTGTCTGCCGTCCCTTCTGTCACTGACCTGGCGTCCGCGTCCAGCGGATCCAAGAGTCCCACCGCGGTCAGCAACGAGGAGTCAGGCGACCGGTTCCTCAAGTTGCTGGTGACGCAGCTGAAGAACCAGGATCCGATGAACCCGATGGACAACGCGCAGTTGACTTCGCAGATGGCGCAGATCAACACCGTGGCGGGCATCGAGAAACTCAACAACTCCGTGGCTTCGATGACCGACAAGTTGTCCACCCAGCTTGCCGCGCTCAACCCCAGCGGAGGACTGGACAAGCTGGAGGCCACCCTGCAGAAGATGTCGGGGCAATTCCTCCAGGCCCAGACCCTGCAAGGCGCTGGCATGGTGGGCCGACAGGTCTGGACCTCGGGCAATGCACTGGCGGTGGAAGCGGGCAAGGGCATGGGGGCCTTCGAGCTTGCAGGTCCGGCCGATGCGGTCACCGTGGAGGTGCTGTCGCCTGCGGGTCACGTTGTCGGTCAGATGGACCTCGGCGCACAGGCGTCGGGCCGCAGGACCTTTCAGTGGCCTGTGCCCGAGGGCATGAACCCTGCTGGACTGAGCTTTCGCGTGAACGCCCGTGCGGGTGCCGACGCGATCAGGGCGAACCCCCAATCTGCCGACCGCGTCAACGCGGTCACTGCGGGCCCTGAGGGGCTGGTGCTTCAGCTGTCGCGCTCGGGCTCCATGCCCGTGAATCAGATCAAGGCCTGGTCCTGAGGCCCGACCAGGGTTCAGTAGCCACTGACCTTCCCATCCATTGCCACTCTCGCGTAAGGAACCATCATGAGCTTTCAGCAAGGTTTGTCCGGCCTGAGCGCCGCCGCTGTCAACCTGGAGGTGATTGCCAACAACATCTCCAACGCCAGCACCATCGGTGCCAAGTCGTCTCGAGCAGAGTTTTCGGACCTGTACGCTGAAGCGGCTGGCGGGCAGCGCAGCGCTGGTATCGGTTCATCCCTGGCAGCGGTGACGCAGGACCACACCCAGGGCAGCATCTCCACCACCGGCCGAAATCTGGACCTGGCTATCAACGGTGACGGCTACTTCCAGATTCAGGTCTCGAACCAGGAGAGCGGCCAGGAGGCCACCAAGACCACGCTGTACACGCGCAACGGCCAGTTCAAGACCGACAAGGATGGATGGATCGTGACCAATGAGGGGGCGCGCTTGCTGGGCTTCGGCGCCGACGAAACCGGCGCGATCCGCAAGGGACAGTTGCAGGAGCTGAAGATCCCAGATGCCCGTCTGGCCCAGAAGCAGACCGAGGAAGTGACGCTCTCGGTCAACCTCGACGGGTCAGACCTCAAGAAGTCCGTCGTCAACTTCAACCAGAACGACGGCAACAGTTTCAACTACTCCACTTCCATCAAGGTCTTCGACGAAGCGGGCCAGTCGGTGGAGATCAGCACCTTCTACAAGAAGATCGATCCCAACAAGTGGGAGGTCTACGTGACCGCCAATGGCGCGAACGTGCCTCCCAAGGCCAATCCGACCGATCCGGCCCTGCCTATCGACACCATCGAGTTCACGAACGCCGATGGCGCGGGCCCGCCGCTGAAGGCCGGCGCCACCGCCGGCGCGGCCGATCAGGCGATCCTCACGATCGAAGCCCAGGGCCTGATGGACGCTCTGAACACCACGGCCGTTCAGAACAACGGCATCTCATACACCTTTGCAGACGTCAAGCTCAACCTCACGGGCGCCAGCCAGCAAGCTGGCGACTACACCATCAGCAAGCTCGAGCAGAACGGGTACGGCGTCGGCACGCTCAGCGGCTTTTCGTTCGATGAGCGAGGCATCCTGACGGCGAAATACACCAACGGCCAGGACCGGTCCACCGGACAACTGGCCATTGCGAGCTTCCGCAATCCGCAGGGGCTGCAGTCGGTGGGGGGCAATGGGTGGCGTGAGACGCAGGCGGTCGGCTCCAAGGTGATGGACGTGCCGGGCACCGGTAACCTGGGCGACATCGTGGCGGGCGCTGTGGAAGAGAGCAACGTCGACCTGACAGCCGAACTGGTCAACCTCATCACGGCCCAGCGCACCTACCAGGCCAATGCCCAATCCATCAAGACGCAGGACCAGGTCACGCAGACCTTCCTGAACATGCGTTGATCATCCTGGCCTGAATCGCTGAGGTTCCCTCATGGACCGCATGATCTACCTGTCCATGGCGGCCGCCAAGGCCACCATGCACCGCCAGGAGGTGGTGTCCCACAACCTGGCCAATGCCTCCACCAACGGGTTTCGCGCCGAATTGGCGGCCTTCCGTGCCGTGCCCGTTCGGGGCGATGGTGCGAGCACGCGGGTGTACGCGCTGGAGTCCACGGTGGGCTACAGCAATGCCCCGGGCGTGGTGCAGACCACCGGGCGTCCGCTGGACGTGGCGGTCAAGGGCAACAGCTGGCTGGCGGTGCAGGCGCTCGATGGCACCGAGGCCTATACCCGGGCAGGCGCGCTCGAGGTCAACGCCGAAGGCCTGTTGACCGATGTGCAGGGCCGGCCGGTGGTGGGCGATGGCGGCCCGCTGACCCTCCCTGCCAACGCCACCGTCGAGGTGGCGGCTGATGGCACCGTCTCGGCCAAGGTGGGCCGGGAGCGGCCGCAGCCGGTGGGGCGGCTCAAGCTGGTGACGCCCGAGGCTCCGCTGCAGCGGGGCACCGACGGCTTGTTCCGGGCCGCCGAGGGTGACCTGGCTGGCGATCCAGCCGCCCGGTTGCAGAGCGGTGCGCTGGAGGGCTCCAACGTCAATGCCATCGAGTCCATGGTCGCCATGATCGCGGCCGCCCGGCAGTTCGAGCAGCAGATGAAGGCCTTGCAGACCGCCGAGCAGAAGGAGCAATCGGCGACCAAGCTGCTCACGCAGCAGTAGTGCCCTGGCCTGGCAAGGCGGCACGCTGCCGCTGCCGCTGCCGTGCTGTGGGTATGGAGCAGAACTGAGGGCCGTTCACGGCCCTTTTCCACGTCTGGCCGCCCTCAAGTTCCGCAGATCATCGTGCCCACGCCTTGACAGGAGGGCACACCATGATCAGATCACTGTGGATCTCGAAGACCGGGATGGAGGGCCAGCAGACCAAGCTGGACGCCATCGCCAACAACCTCGCCAACGTGGCCACCAACGGCTACAAGCGCTCTGGCGTGGTCTTCGAAGACCTGATGTACCAGAACCTGCGCCAGAGCGGTGCAGCCACGTCCGAGCAGAGCCAGTTGCCTACTGGCCTGCAGATCGGCCTGGGCGTGCGGGCGGCTGCCACCACGCGCAACTTTTCACAGGGCACGCTGGCCCAGACGTCCGGCCAGTTTGACGTGGCCATCGAGGGCTCGGGCTTCTTCCAGGTGCAACTGCCTGACGGCACCACGGGCTACACCCGAGATGGCGCCTTCCAGCTCAACAGCACCGGGCAACTCGTGACGAGCGCGGGCTACACCGTGCAACCCGGCATCACCATTCCGGCGGCTGCGCGCAGCGTCACGGTGGCCAAGGACGGCACGGTGGCCATCACGCTGCAGGGCCAACCTCAGCCGCAGACCGTAGGCCAGTTGCAGATCGCCACCTTCGTCAACCCGGGCGGGCTGGATCCGCTGGGTGGCAACCTCTTCGCAGAGTCGGCCTCCTCCGGCACACCCAACGCCGGTGCTCCCGGCAGCAACGGCATCGGCTCGCTGCGACAGGGTTTTGTCGAGGGCAGCAACGTCAACGTGGTGGAGGAGCTGGTCTCCATGATTGCCACGCAGCGTGCCTACGAGATGAACTCCAAGTCCATCCAGACCAGCGACCAGATGCTGCAGAAGCTGTCGCAGATGTGATCGAAACGGGGACCCTGACCATGCATCAACTGATTCGTTCGGCATTTGGTCTGGCTGCCGTTCGGCGCCAGGCGGGGCTTGCCCTGTGCACCTGCGCCGCCGCCTTGACCGGCTGCGCCACCTTCAACGCGCCACCCAAGGTGGACCTGGCCGACACCCGCCCCGTGCAGGCCGTTCCCACTCTGCAGGCACCGCCTTCCAACGGCGCCATCTTCCAGGTGTCGCAGTACCGGCCGCTGTTCGAAGACCATCGCGCCAGGCTGGTGGGTGACGCGCTCACGATCAGCATCGTCGAGAAGGTCTCGGCCAGCCAGTCCAGCAACAGCTCGCTGGACAAGTCCGGCAGCCTGGAAGGCGCGATCAAGGCCGTGCCGCTCATCAAGACCAGCCCGCTGGACCGCGCGTCCATCTCGGGGTCCTCGGCCAACACCTTTGCAGGCAAGGGCGCCACGGAAAACACCAACGACTTCTCCGGAATGATCACCGTCATCGTGACCGGGGTGCTGCCCAACGGTCACCTGCAGATCGCCGGGGAGAAGCAGATCGGTGTGAACGACAACGTGGACGTGCTGCGTTTCTCGGGTCAGGTGGACCCGCGCACCATCCAGCCTGGCAACACCGTGGCCAGCGCGATGGTGGCCAATGTGCGCGTGCAGCACCGTGGGCGGGGCCCGGCGGCCGACGCCAATCGAATTGGCTGGCTTTCCCGGTTCTTCTTGAACGTTCTGCCGATCTGAAGTTTTTCCAGAATCGGCCGAGGGCTTGAACCGTCGCGATCCGCGCCGCCTCCATCCACCGACACTGCCATGCGCCAACCCCCCACTTCCACGCGTCACCGCTCCAGGACCGACAGCGCCCGCAGGCTGTCGTCGCCCCGCCGGTCCGCGTCTGCGGACTCCTCCTGGGGCCGGCTGTCAGATGCGCCTCGCCCGGGCTTTGTGGCCGCCTTGGTCAGTGCGCTGTTGCTGGCCGTGAGCGTCATGTGGCCTGCCGCGGCGCACGCCACGCGCATCAAGGAAGTTGCGTCCATCCAGGGCGTGAGAGCCAACGCCTTGACGGGCTACGGCCTGGTGGTGGGCCTGGACGGCACAGGCGACCAGACCACCCAGACCCCTTTCACCACCCAGAGCCTGCAAGCCATGCTGCAGCAGATGGGCGTGACCGTGCCGGCCGGTGCCAGCATGCAACTGCGCAACGTGGCTGCGGTGATGGTGACGGCGCAGCTGCCGGCCTTCGCGCAGCCCGGTCAGACCATCGACATCAACGTCTCCTCTCTGGGCAACGCCAAGAGCTTGCGCGGGGGCACGCTCATCGCCACGCCGCTCAAGGGCGCTGACGGCCGCATCTACGCCATGGCGCAGGGCAACCTCATCGTCGGTGGCGCAGGTGCCTCGGCCGGCGGCTCCAAGGTGCAGATCAACCACCTCTCGGCAGGCCGCATCCCCGAAGGCGCCACGGTAGAGGCTTCCGTGCCCACGCCGCTGTTGGAGGGCAACAGCATCCAGCTGGGCCTGGTGGCCGCCGACTTCAATACCGCGCGTGCCGTGGCCCAGGCCATCAACGCGGCCAAGGGGCCGGGGGTGGCCTCCGCGCGTGATGGGCGCACCGTGGCGGTGGCCGTGCCTACCGACCCCGGCGAGCGCATCGGGTTCCTGGCCGATATCGAGAACCTGAGCATCGAGCTGGCCAGGCCGGCTGCCCGCGTGGTGCTGAACGCGCGCACTGGCTCTGTCGTGCTCAACGAGAGCGTCACGCTCGGTGCCTGTGCCGTGGCCCATGGCAGCCTCTCGGTGACCATCAGTTCCACGCCTTCGGTGAGCCAGCCCGCGCCGTTCTCCCAGGGCCAGACCACCGTCACCGAGCGCGCTGATATCACCATTTCCCAACAGGGCGGCGCCCTGATGCAGCTGCCCGTGGGGGCGAAGCTGGCCGACGTCGTGCGCGGGCTTAACGCCCTGGGCGCCACGCCGCAAGACCTGCTGGCCATACTGCAGGCCATGCGCAGCGCCGGCGCGCTCAAGGCCGAGATCGAGGTCATCTGAGGTTCCGCCATGGCTGTGGCTCCCAGCAACACCCTCAGCGCCGACGTCCGCTCGCTGGACGCCCTGCGCTTCAAGGCCAGCGCCGACCCCAAGGGGGCCGCGCGTGAGGCTGCCAAGGCCTTCGAGTCGCTGTTCATGCAGGAGTTGATGAAGAGCATGCGGGCCTCCACCTTGGCCACCGGCATGTTCGACAACGAGGGGTCCAAGCTGGGCACCGACATGCTGGACAGCCAGCTGGCCACCCGCATGGCGGGCATGCCGGGTGGGCTGTCCGACGTGATCGCCAAGCAGCTTGAGCGCCAGATGGGCTTGAATCCGGGCCCGATACCGCGTGTGGACAGCGCCAACCCGACCCCGGCGCCCTTGCAGTCGGCCACCAAGCCCGCTCCCGAGGTGCGCATCCCGCAGACGGCCGCCGCCACGTTCGTGCAGCATCACACCCAGGCCGCAAAGGCCGCGCAGCAGCAGACCGGCATCCCGGCCGAGTTCATGATCTCCCAGGCCGCGCTGGAGACGGGCTGGGGTCGCAAGGAGATCCGTCATGCGGACGGCAGCCCGGCCTACAACCTGTTCGGCATCAAGGCCGGCGGCAACTGGAAGGGTCCGACGGCCGAGGTGTGGACCACGGAGTACGTTGGCGGCAAGCCGCAGCGTGTCAAGGCCCAGTTCCGGGCCTACTCCAGCTATACCGAGTCCTTTGCCGACTACGCCAAGCTGATCAAGGACAGCCCCCGCTACGCCCAGGTGATGGCGCGCGGGCAGGATGCCACCGCCTTCGCCCAAGGGCTGCAGCGGGCCGGCTACGCCACTGATCCGGCTTACGCCGAGAAGCTGTCACGCGTGATCAACACCACGTTGCGCCTGCAGCGGGCCACGGCCTGAGGACCCTGACAGATGAGCGCCTTCAGTCTGCTTTCGATCGGCGCAAGTGCCATGGCCGCCAATTACACGGCCTTGCAGACGACTGGCAACAACATCGCCAATGCCAATGTGGCCGGGTACTCGCGCCAGCGAGTGGAACTGACCACGGCGTCCTCCCAATCCACGCGTTCCGGGAACCTCGGGCAAGGTGTGGATGTCAAGAATGTCAGCCGTGCCCATGATCAGTTCCTGGCGCGGGAGGCGGCCAGCGCACAGTCCAACGCCCACATGGACAAGGCGCGTGCATCTGCCCTGCAAAGGCTTGAAGAGGCCTTTCGCCCGGGGGAGACGGGTGTCGGTTATGCCGCAGGTCAGTTCCTCAATGCCATGACGGAACTGGCCAGCCGCCCCACCGACCTCGCCGTACGGCAGACGGTGCTGGCGCGCGCAGACGAGGTGGCCACCCGGTTCACGGCCGCCTCCAGGCACATGGATGCCATCCAGGCTGACGTCAGTGCCGCGCTGGGCGAAGGCGTCCAGCGCATCAACGTGCTGGCCGAGGGTCTTGCCCACATCAACCAGAAGATCGTGTCGGTCAGCGGTCCTCAAGGGGCCCCCAATGACATGCTGGATGAGCGGGATCGGCTCCTGAATCAGCTCAGCGAGAAACTGTTGATCAAGACCGTGATGTCCCAGGATGGATCGGTGTCTGTCTTCGTGGGTGATGGCAGGCCTTTGGTGATGGGGTCCGAGGCCAGGCCCTTGGTGGCGGTCAAGGATCCTTCGGATGCCGGCCGTTCCTCACTCGCCATGAAGGACGGCGCTGGCACTCGGTTGATCGACAGCGACTTTCTCGCGGGTGGCGAGCTGGCCGGCTTGCTGAAGTTCCAAAACGAAGACTTGGTGCAGGCCCGCGCCCTGCTGGGCCAGATGGCGGCGGGCCTGACAACTGCGGTCAACACACAACACGCCTTGGGGACGGACCTGAAGGGCCAGCCGGGTGGCGACCTGTTCTTCGACTTTCACGACCCCGCAGCGCCGGGAAGTCTGGCCTTGGTCCGGCCCGCTGCCGGCAACAAGGACAGTGCTGTGCCTGTCCTGACCATTGCCGACCCCGCCAAGTTGCGGGCTGCGGAGTACACCCTGGCCTATGACACGGTGGCCGACGGCTGGATGTTGCAGTCCTCCCAGGGGGGCGCCAAGTTGTCCGTGGCCGATGCCATCACCGTGGGGCTGAATCTGACAGGTGTCGATGCCCTGAACAAGGGTGACCGCTTCCTGCTGCAACCGGTGACTTACGCCGCGGGCGCGATGCGGCGCCAGTTGAGCCGGCCCGAAGACCTGGCGGCTGCCTCGTCCAGTTCGCCCAATGGCAACGTGCTGGCGCTGGCCGCGCTGGCGGACCAATCCCTGGTGGGCCGGTCTCCTGGCGGGCAGGGCGGAGCCACCATCACCGATGCCTATGCCTCGGCCATGGCCGAGATGGGAACGCGTGTTCAGGGAGCGACCACGGCCGCCGACATCTCGACTTCGGTGGCAGATCAGGCAGAGATTCGTCGATCCGCTTCAGATGGGGTCAATCTCGACGAGGAAGCTGCCCGGCTGATCCAGTCGCAGCAGGCCTATCAGGCCTCCGCCAAGGTACTGCAGGTGGCGCAGTCCATCTTCGACACGCTGCTGCAAGCCGCTGCTGTGTGATGCCCCCCGATAACCAGCGGACACGCCCGTCATGAGGATCTCCACCGCCAGCCAGTTTGACCGTTCGGTCGACCTCATTCAGCGCCGTCAGCTGGCGTTGCAGGCCTCTCACGAGCAGTTGGCCAGCGGCAAGCGCATCACCCGTGCCAGTGATGACCCTACCCAGGCGGCCAGTGCCGAGAGGGCCCTGGCCCGCGAATCACGCCTGGAGTCCCACCAGCGCGCGCTCGAGTCCAGCCGGCAGGTCATGGCCCAGTCCGAGTCGGCCCTGGGCAGTGCCGTGAACATCATGCAGCGCATCCGTGAGCTGGTGGTCCAGGCCGGCAACGCCGCCGGCGGTGATGCGAACCGCAAGGTCATTGCCGAAGAACTGCGCGGCTTGCGCCAGCAGCTGTTGGGAGTGGCCAACCAGCAGGATGGCAACGGCAATTTCCTCTTTGCAGGGCAGGGCGGGGCCACTGCGCCCTTCGTGGAAGGGGCCGGGGGTGTGGAATTCAGAGGCACAGCCGGCAGCCTGGCGTCCGCTCTGGGCAGTGCCGTGCCGATGTCCGTGGATGGGTCGGAGACCTGGATGCAGGCTGCCACCGGTAATGGTGTGTTCAAGGCTGCTTACGCCCGCGACCCCTCGGCTCCAGCCTCGCACCAGACCCAGGCGTGGATCGATGTCGGCAGGGTCACCGACCCTGCGTCGTTGACCGGCGAGAGTTACTCATTGACCTTCACGGGAGATGCCAGCGCCGGGTACTCGGTCACGATCACCCGTACGACGGGGGCAGGCTCACCCGTGGCCGAATCTCCGCGCCCCTATGTCTCCGGCCAACCCATCGCCTTCGATGGCATGGAGGTCACGATCTCCGGCGTCCTCTCGGCAGGCCAAGATACCTTCGACATCACTCCCTCCACCCGGGATCTGTCGGTGTTTGGCGTTCTCGATGGCTTGTCCGGCGATCTGGGGACTTCGGGCCGCAGCGGCGCACAAGTGGCTCAGACCGTCCAGGATGGGTTGCGTGACCTGGATTCGGTCATGGGATCGCTGATGACGATGCGGTCTCGGATGGGCTGGATGATGGAGCAAGCCGACGGCCTCGATGGTCGTTTGGGCGACGGCAGAATGTCAGCGCAGGCACAGCGATCGGCTGCCGAGGACGTGGACATGGCCAAGGCCATTACCGATTTCCAGGGCCATCAAACCAGTTACGATGCAGCCTTGAAAGCGTATTCGATGGTGCAGCGGCTGTCGCTGTTCGAGTACATACGCTAGGGTCACCGCCCTCGAGGGTGGCCCCGTCCACTGCGCGGCCTGCATGCAAGACTCGCCACTGTTCGGTCAGGTTCACCTGGGCTACGCGCCTGTGGTGGATCATCGCCGCGACATCGCCGGGGTCCAGTTGACCTTCGTGCCCGCACGTGCGGACGTGCAGCCCGACGCAGCCGAACTGCTGAGAGTGTTGTGCGCCGCCTTCGAGCCCTTGGAGCCCGCCAAGTCAGATGCACCGCTTTCGTTGCTGCTGAACATTGCCAGCGAGTCCCTTCTGGACCGACTGTTGAGCCTGCAGCCCCCGGCGTACTTTGGTGTGGAGGTGCCCACCTTCATGACCTCCGACCCCGCGCGAGCCGATCACTTCAGGGCGCTCCACAGCCAGGGCGTATCGCTGGTGGCCAAGGGGCGCACCGTGTCGGCCATGCAGCCCCCCTTGATGGGTTGCTTCAAGGCCTTGATCGTGGACGCTGCTGACGAAGATTTGGGTATCGACAGGCCAATTAACCTCGGCCCCCGGCCGCTGCTGACCTACATCGACGGCACGCGAACGGCGTCGGAAGTCGAACTCGCGTTCTCGAGCGGTGCTCAGGCCGTGATCGGGTGGCCTTTGGACGAGTTCAGCCCCCCGCCCAAGGGCGGCGTGGCGCCTGATCTGCGGGCCATCATCGATTTGATGAACCTGATCGACCGCCAGGACTCCATTGACCGGATGGAGCGTGTGCTGAAGTCCGACCCCACCCTGGCCTTCAGGTTGCTGCGTTTCATCAATTCTTCAGCCTTCGGGCTGCGGGTTGAAGTCACCTCGTTCCGGCACGCGCTGATGCTGCTCGGGCACTTGCGGCTCAAGCGGTGGCTTGCGCTGCTGCTCGCCTCGGCGATCAAGGATGCGGCCTCGCGTCCCCTGTTGCATCTGGCCGTGCGGCGAGGCTTCATGATGGAAGAGCTTGCAGTGGCTGCCGGTCAGGAGGATCTGCGCGGGGAGATGTTCATCTGTGGCGTGTTCTCCTTGTTGGACAAGATGATGCGCCAGCCCTTCGAGGATCTGCTGGAACATGTTCCCATGCCCTCCCGGGTCCAGGTTTCACTGCTGGGTGATGGAGGGCCTTACACGCCTCACCTGCGCTTGATGGCCGCGCTGGAACAATCTTCCTTTGTCGAAGTGCGTGAAGCCGCCGACAAGCTCCAGGTGTCACCGGCCGAGGTGAACCGGGTCCTCATGTCGGCCCTGATTTCGGCGCGCGAACTCGAAGTCTGATGTGCGGCCCGTGCTTGCAGCGCCAGGGCCACAAGGCGAGGCCTCGGTGATGCACCCCTTGTCAGGGGTGCCAGAAGGCGCCGGCCACCTGGACGCCGTGCGTGGGGCTCGTGCGCAGGCTTCTCTGCAGCGTGTCCTCGAGACCGCGCCCATGGCCATGGCCTTGTTCGAGTGGCCGTCCCGGCGGTTGGTGCAGATGAATCAACTGGCTGCGGAGTTCCTCCAAGGGACCATCGCGACCTTGTCAGGGCGCGCTCCAGCGCAGTGGCAGACTGCGCTTTCCTCCGCGGACCGGTCCGAGTTTGACGCCAGCCTCGAGTTGGCCGCCGAGTTCCCCACCGGGGTGCGGCGTGAGGTGGTCCGGCTGGGTGCAGACGGTCTCAGCACCAGGGTGTGGGACATGCGGCTCGTGTCTGCCAACACCACGGATGATGAAGCCTCGGACCAAGGTCAGATCCTGCTGGTGGCCGCCGAGGTCACCGACCTTCGCGCCGCCGAGCAGGAGCGGTTTGATGCAGCCATTGCACAGCGTGGCATGTTGGTGCAAGAGGTTCATCACCGCATCAAGAACAACCTTCAGGGCGTGGCGGGGCTGTTGCAGCAGGCCTCCGCGCGCTTTCCTGATGTGGCGCCCATCTTGTCAGACGCGGTGGGCCAGTTGCAGGCCATCGCGCAGGTCTATGGCCTGCAGGTGGGTTCCAGCGGGCCCGTTGGCCTGTCCGGCCTGCTGACCGCAGTGACCACCTCCGTCCAGAAGACCTTCAACCACCCGATCGAGGTCCAGATCGAGGGCGAGGAGCCTCAGCGCTGGCGGCTGCCCGAAGCCGAGTCCATTCCCGTGGCGCTGACCGTCAACGAGCTTCTGACCAATGCCATCAAGCACGGCAGTCAGCCGGGCGTGGTGTGCCGCTTCGTGGCCGGCCCTGCCGACATTGCGATCGAGATTCGTGGCTGCGCGCGCCTGCGCGACGGCTTTGATCTGGCCAGCGTGCCTTCCGGCGCAAGTGGTCTGGGCCTGGTGCGCGCCTTGCTGCCCAGACGTGCGGCCGAATTCAGCCTCAGACAGGATGGCCAACAGGTCGTCGCCCGGGTCACGCTTCGCCCGCCTGCCGTGCGAAAGGACGGCTGATGTCAAGGGGCACCAGCGTCGGTCGTTGCGCTGTCGCGGCCCATGCCGGAGGATAATCCGTTGATGGCGTCCAAGGGAAAGATCCTCGTGGTGGATGATGACCGGCTCGTGCTGGCCATGGTCACCCACGGCCTGTCCCAGGCGGGTTACGAGGTCATCGACGCTGACAACGGTGATGACGCCATCCTGCTCGCGCGCCAGCACCGTCCCGACATGGCCCTGCTGGACATCCGCATGGAGGGCAAGACCGGCTTCGACGTGGCCGAGTACCTGCGTGACGTGGGTCATACCCCCTTTGTGTTCCTGTCCGCCTTTTCGGACGAGAAGACGGTGGCTCAGGTCAAGGCCTTGGGCGCCTTGGCCTACCTGGTCAAACCCCTCGAAGTCGGGCAGATCATTCCCACCATTGATGCTGCTTTTGCCCGCGCCCAGGAGATGCGGCAGTTGGCCGAAGCAAAGGTCCTGCATGAGGCCCAGAGTGCACAAGACGTCGCCGAAGCAGCGGCGGAGGATGCCGCCACTTTGGGGGCTGTCGTACCGATGGCTGTGGGCGTGCTGATGCACCGCTTCTCGTTGACCCGCAGTGAGGCTCTCGCACGTTTGCGCAAGACCGCCTCTGCGGAAGGCCGCAGCCTTTCCACGCAGGCCGAACGTCTGGTGTCGGCTGTCGAAGAGCTTTCTGGCAATCGCGACCTGGCGGTCTGAGACTTTCCGGTTGGGCTGAACAGGAGGCCCGCGGCCCGTGCGGCTTCTGGCGCCTTCTCGTGGCTATTGGAGGCTTGCAGCGGCTTGTGGAAGCCCGAGAGCTATCGCAGCCCGCCGCTGCACACCCTGGCTCCGCTGGATTGCGTGGTCAGGCGTTGAGCGTGAAGCAGAAGCGCGCGCCCTGGCCCGGTGTGGACTCGGCCCAGATATCCCCGCCATGGCGGCGCACGATACGCTGCACCGAGGCCAGCCCCACCCCGGTGCCGGGAAAGTCGTTGGCACTGTGCAGGCGCTGGAAGAGGCCAAAGAGTCTGTCGGACGAGCGCATGTCGAACCCCGCACCGTTGTCTCGCACCTCGAACACCCGCCGACCGAGATGTTCCGAGGCGCGCAGATGGATGCTGGGGCTGGTGGTCTTGCCGGTGTACTTCCACGCGTTGGACAGCAGGTTTTCCAACACCAGTCTGAGCAAGGTGGGGTCCCCCGTGACCAGGAGATCCGGTTCAATCTCGACCGTCACTGTCCGCTCGGGTTGGCCGCGGCGCAGGTCTTCCAGGATGTAGGTGGCCAGCTGGCTGAGGTTGACAGGTTGCCGAGCCAGGGGTTGAGTGGACAGCTGCGCCAGCGACAGCATGGCGTCGATCATCGCGTTCATGCGCGCAGCGGCTGACAGGATGCGGTCCAGATGGTCGTTGCCGATGCGGTCGAGATGCCGGCTGTAGTCCTCCTTCAGGATCCGTGCAAAGCCGTCCACCACCCGCACGGGCGCCCGCAGGTCGTGGGAGACGGTGTAGCTGAACGACAGGCCTTCGTCGTGGGTTGACGCCGCCGCAGCGGTGGCCTGTGTGGCAGAGCGTGGCATGGCTGCGTCCTGCGCAACGGGCTCGCCCTGCAGCTGTTGGGGGCGGGCGTGCTCTTGGTCCGGCTGCAGGCCTGATGAGCCGCGTGGGCCTCCATCAGCCTGGCCCTGCACCGACGGCCGCACCGCGCCGTCGCGCCGGCCCCAGGCATAACCCAGCGCGGCAGCCAGACCAGCCACGACGCCCAGTGCCAGAGCCAAGGCGGCCAGCAGCCAGGGTCCAGAAAGAGAAGCCTCCGGTGCATCTGGCGCCGCCCAGCATGCAGTGCATCCGGTCCACAGTGCCACGTGCCGGGCTCGGTGCACAAGCGTGTCGGCCCGACCGGGCGGCATGAGGCGGCGCGTCCACATCCGGGTCATTCTACGAACGGTGGGCCGGCCCTCCTGCAGGGTATTCAGCAGGCCGCGGCCTCCCCCTGCGGAGGCCTTGTCCGGTGGCCCGCCGCAATACGGCTATGCTTGCGGACGGGACGTTGCGCGTGGGCACACACATTACACATTCAGAAGATCTGCAGACCGAGGTACCGCCATCGGTGTTGCTGGTCGACGATGACGAGGTCAATTTGATGGTCACGGCGTTGGCGCTGCGTGACCGCGGCTTCTTCGTCACTGAAGTGTCCAGCGGTGAGGCTGCTCTGGAGCACCTTCGCCAGCAGGTGCCTGACATCGTGGTGCTGGACGCCATGATGCCCGGGCTGAATGGTTTCGATACCTGCCTGCAAATGCGCTCCATTCCCGGTTTGGAGCACGTGCCCGTGCTGATGCTCACCGGGCTGGACGACGACGAATCGATCAGCCACGCCTACCGCGTGGGTGCCACCGACTTCTTTGTCAAGTCGCCACAGTGGCGCCTGCTCGACGGCCGGATCCGCTATCTGCTGCGCGCCTCTAGCACCCGACAGGAGTTGCTGCGAAGCCGCGCCCGTCTGGCGCGGGCTCAAGACCTGGCTCGCATGGGCAGCTTTGAGTGGCATTCCGTGCCCGCCTCCTGGGAGGGGCGTCTGGATCTGTCACGCGAGGCTTTGCGGGTCTTCGGGCTGCCCCATGGCAGCAGCCTGGGCCTGCGACAGCTCATCCGCATGGTGCCTCGCGCCGAGCGTCACGGCATCTTGCGCATGCTGGTGGACTTGAGGACGCATCACTCGGTGCTGGCCACCGATGTCGGCATGGACCTGCCCGATGGTCGCCGTCGGGTGGTGCATGTCGAGGCCGAGCCGGAACGCCTTGCCGCCTCGGGCGCGGTCGGCTACACGGGCGTGGTGCAGGACGTCACCGACCGAAGGACGGCCGAGGACAAGATCCGCCACCTGGCCAACTTCGATGCCTTGACCGGGCTTCCCAACCGCAGGCAGCTCCTTTGGCGCACCGAACGTGCCCTCGAGCATGCCAGGCGTCACGGCCATCTTTGTGCCCTGCTGCTGATCGATCTGGACCGCTTCAAGGTCATCAACGACACGCTGGGCCATGCCGCAGGGGATGAGTTGCTGACCGAGGTGGCGCGTCGCCTGCGGTCCTGCGTGCGACACAGCGACCAGGTCATGGAGTCCTCCGTGGAGGCCGGAAGCTCCCGTGCCTACCGTACGCTGGAGGCCGTGGGCCGCCTGGGCGGTGACGAGTTCGTGGCTCTCCTGCCGGAGGTGGCCACCGAGCACGACGCCGAGCGTGTGGCCACCCGGATTCTGGAAGCCATGCGGCTGCCCATCCATGTGGCCGGGCAGGAATGCTTCGTCACGGCCAGTGTGGGCGTGGCGCTGTTTCCGCGCGACGGTCAGACCGTGCTGGACCTGATGCGCAACTCGGACATGGCGATGTACGCTGCCAAGGCAGGTGGCCGCAATGCCACTGCCGTGTATGTGCCCAGCCTGTCCAGCTCGGGCCGCGAACGGCTGGAGCTGGAAACCGCTCTGCACAAGGCCTTGGAGCGACAAGAGCTGGTGCTGCACTACCAACCCAAGGTGGATGTTCGCGCTGCCCGCATGGTGGGCGCTGAAGCCCTGATGCGGTGGCAGCGCGGTGGCCGGCTGGTGCCCCCGGGCGAGTTCATCCCGTTGGCCGAGGAGAGTGGCCTGATCGTGCCCATGTCTCAATGGGCCCTGTCCGAAGCTGCCCGCCAGGTGAAGGTGTGGCACGAGCGGTTCGGCTTTTCTGACGCCATCGCCGTCAATCTCCCGAGCAGGCTGTTTGAGCGTCCAGAACTGGTGGATCACATCCGAGAGTGCACGGCCGTCGCGCAGGTGCCTCTGCGCTCCATCCAGTTGGAGATCACCGAGACAGGCCTGATGAAGGACCTGCAGGGGGTGATTCCCGCGCTGCATCGATTGAATGACGTGGGTGTCAGGATTTCCATCGATGACTTCGGCACCGGCTACTCGTCGCTGGCCTACCTGACTGTGCTGCCCATCTCAGAACTCAAGATCGACGGCAGCTTTGTGCGCGATCTTGGACTGACCCCCCAAAGCGCTGCCGTGGTGACGGCCATCATTGCGCTCGCACGCTCGCTGGGTTTGAGCGTGGTGGCGGAGGGCGTGGAGAACCTGCGTCAGATGGAGGTCCTGCATCGTCTGGGTTGCACGGTGATGCAGGGCTACCTGTTCAGCCGCCCCATGCCGCCCGATGAAATCGAGCGCTGGCTGCAGCAAACGGTGCTGCCGCGCAAGGCGCCTTGGATCAGTGCCGTCGAGGGTGGGGACCAGACCGAAGCCTCGCTCTCCAGGGGCGTTGCGGGCCCTGCGCGCTGACGTTGGCTCGCCAACAGAACGGGTCAGAGCCGAGGGGCCGTTTTCTTCAGAATCCAGTAGCCCAGGTACAAGACCAACAGGGTCCCGGCCAAGTCACCCAGGGTCATCACGGCGAACTGCAGCGCTCGGCCTGCAGCGGGCTGGCTCCAGCCATACCAGGCTTGGTGCAGGGCAGCGCTGGTGATCGCGAAGATCAAACTCATCATCAGCAGCGTTCTGGCCTGCAGGCCGGCAAGGTCCGCCTGAAGGCCAAGCAGGCGTCTGCACAGCAGCAAAGCGATCCAGGGCGCACCGCCTGAGATCAGCCCCGTGACCAAAGCCTGCGGCCAGTTGTCCCACCCGTAGGGCCACAGAGCGAGCAACATGGAAGACCATGCAATGCCCAGGGCGGCCGGGGCACCGAAGACCAGCACCAGGGTCAGCCGCAGTCCGCTGGGCAGGTAGATCCAGTTCACCCCGTCAGCAAAGCGGGTGAACGACAGGAAGTGCTCGTTGAAGAGGTAGGCGAGGCTGTAGGCCAGTCCCGCCAGAACTGTGGTCAGGCACAGTCCGGCCCATGCGCGCATGGTCAGGGGCGGGCGGTCTGCCGAAGCAAGCCTTGCCCCATGCAAGGCGAGTCGATGTCGATGTTCAGGGCTGCTTGCATGCAGTCTGGAGACATTGACCCAGACGGGCGAAGTACTCGTCGGCTTGCGCGGTGGGCTCGATGAACTTCACGCGGTTGTCGGTCTCGTCCTCGTGCAGGCCGATGAAGCCCTTCTTGCGCAGGCTCTTCAAGCGCCTGTGCACCGTGGTGGGCGAAGAGTCGTCGCTCATGCCCATGGCCTGCAGCACAGTCACCTTCTGTCCCTGCCCCCAAGCCGCTGCCAGCGACTCCAGGACTCGCTCTTCCACCGCGTCAAGTGCGGGCGTGCCGGGCAACTGGCGCACGGCACGTGCCAGGTGGACAAATCTTGTGTAGGTCTGCTTCATCTCGGTTTGACTCGTGGTCACCACGGGTTGGGATTTCATACATGGCATCCTTGGCATGGGGTGCCTGCGATGACGGCGAAACTGCCCATCGCGGTTGCCGAAAACTTTCTACCCTGAAAACTGTTGTTCTTATTGAAGGTGATCACCAGTCACTAAGCTTTTCAGCTATCGATCTATCAATTATTTGATAGATCTTGCCAGGCAAAGCTATGAACTTTTTGACGCCCTCATTGTGCAGCATCCCCTTGCGTCAGGTTCGCGTCAGCAGTGGGGTTGATCGACGCTCTTGAGCAGGTTCCAGGTGGGTTGGAGCCCGAGCTGCAAGAAGTTGCCGATGTCGCGCACCGTGACTGCATGCTCAGTGCTTTGCCAGTCGGCTTGGTCTTGGCT
>CAISJH010000422.1 GCA_903885585.1 uncultured beta proteobacterium | reverse complement strand
TCGAACTCGCGTTCGATGCGCAGCTTGTCGTTCCCGGCCAGGCGCACGTTGCGGTTCTTCTGCACCAGGGCAATGATGCGCGCCGCGTCCACGGGCGGATTGGGGCGGAAGGTGATGCTCATCAGCTTGGGGCCGGCATCGATCTTCTGCACGCCGTAGGTCCGGGCCATCACGCGCAGACGGTGCGTGTCGAACAGGGTCTGGCCTTGCGCCGGCAGGCGGCCGAAGCGGTCGGTCAGCTCCTCCAGCAGCGTGTCCAGTTGCTCGGGCTTCTCCGCCGAGGCCAGGCGCTTGTAAAGGTTCAGCCGGATGTGCACGTCACCACAGTAGCTGTCGGGCAGCAGGGCCGGTGCGTGCAGGTTGATCTCGGTGCCGCCCCCGAACACCCCAGTTGGCGACAACAGGTCGGGCTCGCGGCCGGATTTCAGCGCCCGCACCGCCTCGGACAGCATCTCGTTGTAGAGCTGGAAGCCCACCTCCATCATGTTGCCGCTCTGGTGGTCGCCCAGCACCTCGCCAGCACCGCGGATCTCCAGGTCGTGCATGGCCAGGTAGAAGCCCGAGCCCAACTCCTCCATCGACTGGATCGCCTCCAGCCGCTGGGCCGCCTGCTTGGTCAGACCCTCCACGTCGGGCACCAGCAAATAAGCGTAGGCCTGGTGGTGGCTGCGCCCCACACGGCCGCGAAGCTGGTGCAGCTGTGCCAGGCCGAATTTGTCGGCGCGGCTCATCACGATGGTGTTGGCGCTCGGCACGTCGATGCCGGTCTCGATGATGGTCGAGCACAGCAGCACGTTGTGGCGCTGGGCCACGAAGTCACGCATCACGCGCTCCAGCTCGCGCTCGGGCATCTGGCCATGGGCCACCGCGATGCGCGCTTCGGGCAGCAGCTCGGCCAGTTTTTCGGCGCGGTTCTGGATGGTCTCCACCTCGTTGTGCAGGAAGTAGACCTGGCCGCCGCGCTTCAATTCGCGCAGCACCGCCTCGCGGATGACGCCGCTGCCCTCGTTGCGCACAAAAGTCTTGATGGCCAGCCGCCGCTGTGGCGCGGTGGCAATCACGCTCAGGTCGCGCAGGCCTTCAAGCGCCATGCCCAAGGTGCGCGGGATGGGCGTGGCCGTGAGCGTCAGCACGTCCACTTCAGCGCGCAGCGCCTTCATCGCCTCCTTGTGCCGCACGCCGAAGCGGTGCTCTTCGTCGATGATGAGCAGGCCCAGGCGCTTGAACTTCACGTCCGGGCTGAGCAGTTTGTGCGTGCCCACCACGATGTCGATGGTGCCGGCTTCCAGCCCCTCCAGCGCGGCCTTCACCTCTTTGGGTGAGCGAAATCGCGACAGCTCGGCCACCCGGACGGGCCACTTGCCGAAGCGGTCCACCAGCGTCTGGTAATGCTGCTCGGCCAGCAGCGTGGTGGGCGCCAGGATCGCCACCTGCTTGCCCCCGTGTACGGCCACGAACGCGGCGCGCAGCGCCACCTCGGTCTTGCCAAAGCCCACGTCACCGCACACCAGGCGGTCCATGGGCTTGGGACTGACCAGATCCTGGATCACGGCATGGATGGCCGCCCGCTGGTCAGCCGTCTCCTCAAAGCCGAAACTGGCAGCAAACGCCTCGTAGTCGTTGGGCGTGAACCGGTGCGCGAAGCCCTCGCGCGCGGCGCGGCGGGCGTACAGGTTCAGCAGCTCGGCGGCGATATCACGCACCTGTTCGGCGGCTTTGCGCCGGGCCTTCTCCCACTGGCCTGAGCCCAGGCGGTGCAGCGGCGCTTCGTCGGCGCTGACGCCGGTGTAGCGGCCGATCAGGTGCAGCTGCGACACCGGCACGTACAGCGTGGCCTTGTCCGCGTACTCCAGGTGCAGGAATTCGCTCGATCCTTCGCCTGTGTCAATGTGCACCAGGCCCTTGTAGCGGCCAATCCCGTGGTTCACGTGCACCACCGGGTCGCCCACCTTCAGCTCGGACAGATCCTTGATCAGCGCATCGACGCTGCTGGTCTGCTCCTGTTTGCGCCGGCGCCGGGCTTGCGGCGTGGTGGCAAACAGCTCGGTCTCGGTGATGAACTGCAGGCTGAGCGTGGGCGCAGCGTCATCTGGCGAGGCGCGATCCAGCCAGTGGAAGCCCGCTGCCAGGGGCGACGCGGCAATGGCCACGCGCTCGTCACCGTCGATGAACTCCTGCAGCGAGTCCACGCTGGGTACGTCGATGCGGTGGTCGCGCAGCATCTCCAGCAGACTCTCGCGCCTGCCGTCGCTCTCGGCCACCAACAGCACGCGGGCGGGGGTCTGGCGCAGGTGGGCTTCGAGCACGTGCAGCGGCTCGGTGGCGCCGCGGTCCACACTCACGTCCGGCAGGGGCCGTGCCCATTCCACGGGTTCGCTTCCCCGCAGGGACAGCGTGGCGTGTGGCTGCGTCAGCGTGAAGAAGTCCTCGGGCCGCAGGAACAGGGCCTCGGGGGGCAGGATGGGCCGCTCCGGGTCGTGCTGCAGGAAGCGGTGGCGGTCGCGCGTGTCAGACCAGTAGCGCTCCAGCGCCGCATCCACCTCGCCGTGCAGCACCAGTGCAGCTTCCTGGCGCAGGTAGGAGAAGAAGGTGGCCGTCTCGTCGAAGAACAGTGGCAGGTAGTACTCGATGCCGGCGGTGGCAATGCCCTGGCCCACGTCCTTGTAGACGCGTGCCTTGGTCGGGTCGCCCTCGATACGTTCGCGCCAGCGGGCGCGAAAGGCCGTCCGCGCCGCCTCGTCCATGGGGAACTCGCGGCCCGGCAGCAAGCGCACCTCCGGCACGGGGTACAGGCTGCGCTGGGAGTCGGGGTCGAATGTGCGGATCGAATCCACCTCGTCACCGAACAGGTCTACCCGATAGGGCACGAGCGAACCCATGGGGAAGAGGTCGATCAAGCCGCCGCGCACCGTGTATTCGCCGGGCGACACCACCTGGGTGACGTGCTGGTAGCCGGCCAAGGTCAACTGCGACTTGAGCCCGGCCTCGTCCAGCCGTGCTTTCTGCTTGAAGTGAAAGGTGGTGCCGGCCAGGAAGGAGGGCGGGGCCAGCCGGGTCAGCGCCGTGGTGGCGGGCAGCAGCACCACGTCCAGCTCGCGCTGCAGCACTTTCCACAGCGTGGCCAGGCGCTCGGAGATCAGGTCCTGGTGCGGGCTGAAGGTGTCCCAAGGCAGGGTTTCCCAGTCCGGAAAGACCGCCACCCGCAAGCCGGGTGCAAAGAAGGGCAGCTCGTCGGCCAGCCGCTGCGCATCGCCCGGGTCCGCCGTCACCACGGCGACCAGTCGCTTTTCTGCCGCGCGGGCCTGTGCCAGGCGGCCGATCAACAGAGCGTCTGCAGACCCGGTGGGACGGGGGAGGGTGAAGCGCTTGCCAGGGGCGATGGGATGGAGTTGCATGGTGCGAAAAACAACAGGCCCGCCCCGACAGCAGGCTGCGGGGGCGGGCGATGCCGAGATTGTAGGGAGCGGGGTGGGTCGAGTGGCCCTCTCTAGAATCCAGCGCATGTCCTCTCTTGCCGCCCCGGACGCAGGTCTGCCGGCTTTCAGCCCCCCAGCACAGCCGCGGCTTTTCGCCCTGGTGCCCTGTGCAGGCGTGGGTGCACGCTCAGGCGCTGATCGGCCCAAGCAATACGTCGCGGTGGCGGGCAGGCCGCTGGTGGCCCACACGCTGAACGCGCTGGCCCAGGTGCACCGGCTGACCGCCACTTTGGTGGTGCTCTCGCCCGGAGACGAGATGTTTCGCGCTTTGGTGCCTGACTTCGAGGGGCCCAGCGGCTGGTTGGCCCATTGCGGGGGCGAGACGCGTGCAGAGTCGGTCGCCGCTGGGCTTGAGGCCTTGCTGCGGCAGGGCGCACGGGAAGACCACTGGGTGCTGGTGCACGATGCCGCGCGCTGCCTGTTGCAGCCGGCCTGGGTCGACCGGCTGGTCGATGTCTGCCTGGCCGACGACGTGGGCGGGCTGTTGGCGCTGCCGGTGGCTGACACGCTGAAGGCCGAGCAGGAAGGCAGGGTGCAGAGCACGGTGTCTCGCAGCGGCAAGTGGGCGGCGCAGACGCCGCAGATGTTTCGCATCGGCCTCCTGAGGCGAGCTCTGGCCGCTGCCAACGCCTCGGTCACAGACGAGTCGAGCGCTGTGGAAGCGCTCGGCCTCAAGCCTCTGCTCGTACCGGGGTCGGTGGAGAACTTCAAGGTGACCTACCCGGAAGACTTCGTGCTCGCCGCCCGCCTGCTGGGCACAAGATGCTGAAGCCTCAGCCCGCAGAGACAGAAGGACTTTGACCATGACTCCCGCAGAAGCCGCCGCTTCCCCATCATCGTCCACAGGGTCTGGCGCAGCGCCCGGCACGATGCGGCCATCGGGCCCTCCGTTTCGAGTGGGCGAGGGCTGGGACACGCATGCGCTGGTGACCGGCCGGCCGCTCGTGCTGGGTGGGGTGACCATCCCGCACAGCCATGGCTTGCTGGGTCACTCCGATGCGGATGCCTTGCTCCACGCCATCACCGACGCCCTGCTCGGCGCGGCGGCCTTGGGAGACATCGGGCGCCACTTCCCGGACACCGACCCCGCCTTCCGAGGTGCAGACTCTGCGCTGCTGCTGGCAGAAGCAGCCCACCGGGTGCGTGTTCAGGGGTGGTCCATTGGCAACGTGGACGCCACCATCGTGGCACAGGCACCCAAGATGGCGCCCCACATCCCAGCCATGTGCGCGCGCATCGCGCAGGTGCTGGCGCTGAACACGGATCAGGTCAATGTCAAAGCCAAGACGGCCGAGAAGATGGGGCCTGTGGGTGAAGGTCGGGCCATCGAGACGCGGGCGGTGTGCCTGCTGTGGCGGGCAGCCGAATAGCCGACTGTCCCGGTGGATCGGGCAGGTTGAACTACAACCTTGTCCATGACCTGGTCTCTTGTTGCGCGCGATCCCGCCACTGGTGCCTTCGGTGGGGCGGTCGCCACACGTTTCTTCGCCGTGGGTGCACTGTGTCCTCATGCAGACGGCGGGGTAGGCGCCCTGGCCACCCAGGCGTTGATCAACCCCACCTTCGGGCCTCGCGGGCTGCGCCTGCTGCGCGAAGGCTTGCCGGCACAGCAGGTGCTGGAGGCGCTGGTCTCGTCTGACCCGGGCCGTGCGGTACGGCAGCTGCACTTGCAAGACAGTCGCGGTGGCGTGGCGGTGCATACCGGTGACGAGTGCGTGCCGTGGTGCGGGCACCTGCTGCGCGACGGGTTCTCAGTGGCCGGCAACATGCTGGCTGGGCCCCAGGTGCTTGAGGAAACTGCGCGGATCTATGAATCTGGTCACGACCTGCCCTTTGCCAAGAGGTTGATCCGCGCCCTGCAAGCCGGCGAGGCCGTGGGTGGGGACAAGCGCGGCAAGCAGTCGGCCGCGCTGCGCATCCACACCACCGAGGAGTACCCGGCGCTGGACCTGCGGGTGGACGATCACGCCGACCCGCTGGCCGAGCTGGCGCGGCTGGAGGCCGTGAGCCGTGAGCGCTTTGTGCACTTCGCCGGCTTCTTTGCCACGCGAGACAAGCCCGGTGGCACCTGGGACCGTGCCGTCATCGAGGCCGCCATTCAGCGGGCCACCGCGGCCCCGGCAGCTTGATGAAAGCAGCAGGCTCTGAGATGTCCGCCGCTCCCGCCGCAGATACGGGCGCGGAACTCCTGCTGGAGGTCAGCGGCCTGAAGGTGCGGTTCGACTCGCCGCGCGGCGTCGCCCGTGCTGTGGACGGCGTCGACCTCGGCTTGCGTGCGGGTGAGACGCTGTGCGTGGTGGGTGAGTCCGGCTGTGGCAAAAGCGTCACCGCGTTGTCGCTGATGGGCCTGCTGCCCAGCCCTCCGGCGCACACCGAAGGCTCGATACGCTTTCAGGGACGTGAACTGGTCGGGCTGTCGGACGCAGAGCTCTCGGATCTGCGTGGCAACCGGCTGGCCATGATCTTTCAGGAGCCCATGACCTCGCTGAACCCGGCCTTCACGGTGGGTGATCAGCTGGCCGAGGTGCTGATGCGACACCGCGGTCTCGACCGCAAGACTGCTCGCACGGCCGTGCTGGAGATGCTGCACAAGGTGCGCATCCCGGCGCCTGAGCAGAGGATCGATGAGCACCCGCACCGCATGTCGGGCGGCATGCGCCAGCGCGTGATGATCGCCATGGCGCTGCTGTGCCAGCCCGCGTTGTTGATTGCCGATGAGCCCACCACCGCGCTGGACGTCACCATCCAGGCCCAGGTGCTATCGTTGATGCGTACCTTGCGCCAGGAGACCGGCACGGCCATCCTGCTGATCACACACGACCTGGGCGTGGTGGCCGAGATGGCTGACCGCGTGGTGGTGATGTACGCCGGTCAGGTGGTGGAGCAGGCCACGGTGCAGGACCTCTTCGACATGCCGCAGCACCCGTACACCGTAGGGCTGCTGGGCGCCATACCTTCCATCGACGGGCCACGCGCCCGGCTGGCGGCCATTGACGGCATGGTGCCCGCTGCCACGGCCATGCCGGCGGGCTGCCGGTTTGCCAGCCGTTGCCCCTTTGCCGACGAACGCTGCCACCGCGAAGCGCCACCGCTGGCGACGGTCGAGCCCGGCCACCTGTCGCGCTGCTGGAAGGCACCGTTGCAGACCCTGGCGGCGCAATTGCCGCCGCTGGAGACGGCGGTATGAGTACGCCGCCAAGCCATGAGGTGGCAGCGGCGCCGGCTCTGCCGTTCGCCGCAGGCGCTGCGCCGCCGACCGACACGCTGCTGCAGGTGCGAGGCCTGGTGAAGCACTTCGTTGTGCGCAAGGGCCTGTTCGGCAGCGCCACGGCTCATGTCCGGGCGGTCGACGGCGTGTCCTTCGAGGTGGGTGCCGGCCGCACCTTTGCCGTGGTCGGTGAATCCGGCTGCGGCAAGTCCACCGTGGCGCGTGTGTTGCTTCGACTGATCGAAGCCGATGCGGGCGAGATCCGTCTGGGCGGACAGGACCTGCGCGCGTTGCAGGGCGAGGCCTTGCGCCGCATGCGCAGCCGGCTGCAGATGGTGTTTCAAGACCCCTACGGCTCGCTCAACCCGCGCATGACGGCAGGCGCCATGCTGGCTGAACCTTTGCTGCTGCACGAGTCGCTCTCCGCCGCGCAGCGCGAGGCCCGCGTGGCCGAGTTGCTGGGTCTGGTGGGACTGCCCGCCGACGCGCAGGCACGCTACCCGCACGAGTTCTCGGGCGGCCAGCGGCAGCGCCTGGCCATCGCCCGCGCGCTGGCAGCGCGCCCGCAGGTCATCGTCTGCGACGAGCCGGTCTCCGCGCTGGACGTGTCGATCCAGGCCCAGATCCTCAATCTGCTGGCCGATTTGCAGCAGCGCCTGGGCCTGGCCTACGTCTTCATCTCGCACGACCTGGCCGTCGTGCGCCAGGTGGCCACCGACATCGGCGTGATGTACCTGGGCAAGCTGGTGGAAACCGGCCCAGCGGCCGAGGTCTTCCGCCGCCCACGCCACCCCTACACACAGGCCCTGTTGGCGGCCGTGCCTGTGCCCGACCCACGTCGGCGTGGGCTGGACGCTGTGGTGGGCGGCGATGTACCCAGCCCGCTCGCACCGCCTTCGGGCTGCGCCTTCCATACCCGCTGCCCGCATGCCGACGCGCGCTGCAAGGCCGAGACCCCGGCGCTGCAGGCCGCCGGCCAGGGTGTGCAACTCGCCTGTTGGCACTGGGAGCGCGTGGCTGCCCACATCGCAGCGCCGTTGCAGGCCGCCGCTGTGCAGGATGCACCGTCCACTTCGGCGCATGCCACCGTCCTGGCCCGGCTGCAAGCCGCCTTCGTTCGCCCGCAGCAGGAGGCTCCCGCCTCCTCCAACCCCTGATTCCCCTTCTTTCACGGAGATTGACCCATGAAGTTGCAACCCACCCTGAAAGCGCTGACCTTGGGCCTGACGCTGGCCCTGGCCGGCGCCGCCTCGGCACAGAGCACGCTGCGCATCGGCTTGGCCGAGGACCCGGACGTACTGGATCCGACCATGGCCCGCACCTACGTCGGGCGTATCGTGTTCGCCTCGATCTGCGACAAGCTGTTCGACATCGACGAGAAGCTCAACCTGGTGCCTCAACTGGCCCTGAGCCACACCACCTCGACCGACGGCAAGACAGTGACGATCAAGCTGCGGCCCAACGTGAAGTTCCACGATGGCACGCCGATGAACGCCGAGGCGGTGAAGTTCTCGCTGGACCGCCACCTGACGATGCAGGGCTCGTTCCGCCGTGCCGAGATCGCGCAGATCGACAAGGTGGAGGTGGTGGACCCGCTGACCGTGCGCCTGGTGCTGAAGGCGCCTTTTGCGCCCTTGATGGCGCAGCTGACCGATCGTGCCGGCATGATCGTGTCGCAGAAGGCGGCCACCGCGGCCGGTGACAAGTTCGGCAACGCGCCGGTGTGCGCCGGGCCCTACAAGTTCGTGGAGCGGGTGGCGCAGGACCGTATCGTGGTCGAGCGCTTTGCCGATTACTGGGACAAGGCCCGCGTGCATGTGGACCGCATCGTCTACCGCCCCATACAAGACTCCACCGTGCGCCTGGCCAACCTGAAATCCGGCCAGCTCGACCTGCTGGAGCGCCTGCTGGCCACCGACATCGCCGAGGTCAGGAAAGACAGCAAGCTCAAGCTCGCCAGCGGCTTCGAGCTCGGCTACCAGGGCATCACGATGAACCTGGCCAACGGCGAGAAGGCCAACAGCCCGCTGGGCAAGGACGCCCGCGTTCGCCGCGCGCTCGAGCTCTCGCTGGACCGCGAGGCCATCGACCAAGTCGTCTTCAACGGTTTGCAGAACGTCAACAACCAGTGGGTCAGTCCCAGCAACCCGTACTACCAGCCGAAGTTTCCGACGCCCAAGCGCGATGTTGCTCGGGCCAAGGCGCTGCTGAAGGAGGCCGGCGTGAATGGCCCGCTCACGCTGGACTTCATGGTGCCCAACAACCCCGAGACACGGGCCGTGGCCGAGGTGATGCAGTCCATGGCGGCTGAAGCCGGCTTCGACCTGAAGATCCGCGTCACCGAGTTCGCCACCTCGCTGAACGAAGCCGAGAAGGGCAACTTCCAGCTCTACATGCTGGCCTGGAGCGGTCGCACCGACCCGGACGGCAACATCTATTCCTTCGCCTCCTGCAAAGGGCCGCTGAACTACGGCAAGTTCTGTGACCCGGCCATCGACGCGTTGCTGGACAAGGCCCGCAGTGCCACCTCCACTGCCGAGCGCAAGGCGTTGTACGAGCAAGTAGCCGCCAAGTGGCTGCCCGAAGGCTCTGTGCTGTACCTGTACCACCGCGCGCTGCTGTTCGCCCACGGCACCCGGCTCGAAGGTTTCAAGGTGATGCCCGATGGGTTGATCCGGGTGACCGATCTGAAGCTGAAGTGACCGCGTGAGCCCATGCTGAGTTTTCTGCCCCGGCGGCTGCTCCAGCTGCTGCCGACGCTGTTCCTGGTGTCGGTGCTGATCTTCCTGCTGCAGCAGCTGCTGCCGGGTGACCCTGCGCTGGTGATGGCCGGCGAGGAGAAGGACCCGGCGGTCATCGAGCAGATCCGCCAGCAATACCGGCTGGACCAGCCGTTGCCGGTGCAGTACGCGTACTGGATCGGCGGCGTGCTGCAGGGTGACCTGGGCGAATCCATGCGCATCAAGCAGCCGGTGTCCCAGCTGATTGCCGAGAAGCTGCCGGTCACGCTGCAGCTGGCTTGCATGGCCATGGTGTTTGCGCTGCTGATCGGCATCCCTGCAGGCGTGATCTCGGCCGTCAAGAAGGGCACGGCCTGGGACACCGGGGCCAACGTCTTTGCGTTGTGGGGGCTGTCCACGCCCAACTTCTGGCTGGGCATCCTGCTGATCTTTCTCTTCTCGGTGAAGCTGGGCTGGCTGCCGGCCTCCGGCTTTGTCAGTCCCTTCGAAGACCTGAAACAATCGCTGGCCACCACCGTGATGCCTGCCTTTGTGCTGGGCAATGCCATTGCTGCAGTGCTGATGCGCCACACCCGTTCGGCGATGCTGCAGGCGCTCAGCGCAGACTACGTGCGTACCGCCCGTGCCAAGGGTCTGCGCGCCCCTGTGGTGGTGCTGCGCCACGCCTTGCGCAACGCGCTGACGCCCGTGATCACGCTCGGTGCGCTGGAGTTCGGTACCTTGCTGTCGGGCGCCGTGCTCACCGAGCAAGTCTTTTCCATCCCCGGCTTCGGCAAGCTCATCGTGGACGCCGTGTTCAACCGCGACTACGCGGTGGTGCAAGGCGTCGTGCTCGTCACGGCCACGGTCTATGTCAGCCTGAACCTGCTGGCCGATGTGCTGTACGTGCTGGTCAATCCGAGGTTGCGCGGATGAGGGCCTCTCCTGCTCGTCTGGCCTGGCAGGCTTTGCTCAAGCGCCCCACGGCGGTGTTTGGCGGGGTGGTGCTGCTCGTCATCGCGGCGCTGGCCTTGCTGGCGCCCTGGGTGGCGCCGTTTGACCCGCTGGCCACCAGCTGGTCCCTGGTGCGCAAGGCCCCCAGTGCGGCGCATTGGTTCGGTACCGACGAGGTGGGGCGCGATCTGCTGTCTCGCGTGATCTGGGGCGGGCGGGCGTCGCTGGCCGCTGGTGTCATTGCGGTGTCCATCGCCGTGGGCGTGGGTGTGCCATTGGGCATGCTGGCGGGCTACCTGGGCGGCTGGTTCGACGCCATCATCGGGCGCCTGACCGATGCCATGCTGGCGATCCCCTTCCTGATTCTGGCCATCGCGCTGGCGGCTTTTTTGGGGCCCAGCCTGGGCAACGCGATGATCGCCATCGGCATCACGGCCACGCCCATCTTCGTGCGGCTGTCGCGCGGCCAGGTGATGGCCGCCCGTGCTGAAGACTGGGTGGAGGCGGCGCGGTCGGTGGGCAACCCACCCGCGCGCATACTCGTGCGCCATATCCTGCCTAACATCCTGCCGCCTGTGATGGTGCAGGCCACGCTGGCCATTGCATCGGCCATCATCGCCGAAGCCAGCTTGTCCTTTCTCGGCCTGGGCCAGCAGCCGCCCGCGCCCAGCTGGGGTTCGATGCTCAACACGGCGCAGCGCTTTTTGACACAGGCGCCCTGGATGGCGGTCTTCCCTGGTTTGGCCATCTTCATGACCGTGTTGGCCTTCAACCTGTTTGGCGACGGCCTGCGAGACGCTCTGGATCCACGGCGCTGATTTCGGGGCTTGACGCCTCAGCGGTCAGGCCTGCTGCGGCCGCCATCACTCGTCTGAGCTGTCAGGCGTCCGCGGCAGGGAAATGCTGACCTCCAGCCCCTGGTTGGGCAGGTTGCGAAACGCCAGTCTGCCCCTCATTCGTTGCACCGCCTTGTCCACGATCGCCAGTCCCAGGCCGGCGCCGGAGGCCTCGGTACGGGCCGCGTTGCCCCGGAAAAAGGGCTGCGTCAGCAACCCGAGCTGCGCCTCGGGGACACCGGGGCCGCGGTCGCACAGGCGAATGGCCACCTCATCGGGCCCGACCGTGGCTTGCAGCAACACCTCCGCGGGGCCACCGTCGGCGCCTCGCGCATAGCGTCCGGCGTTTTCCACCAGGTTCACCAGCACCCGCTGCAGGTCGGTCGGGTCAGCCATCACCACGGCACTGGGCGGCAGGTGCAGTGTGAGGTCTAGGCGGGCGTCACCTTCAAACTGTCGGCGCACGGCGTCGAACTGCTGCCGCAGGTCCACCGCCTGAGCCACCGGCACCTCCGGCCGGGCGTAATCGGTGAACTTGTCGATGATGGCATTCAGTTGATCGATGTCTGCCGCCATATGGGCCAGCGCCTGCGGATCGGCCACGCTCATCTCCGCTTCCAGGCGCAGGCGGGCCAGAGGTGTGCGCAGGTCGTGGCTGATGCCGGCCAGCATCACGGCGCGATCCTGCTCCACCCGGGCCAGTTCCCGCGCCATGCGGTTGAAGCCGGCATTGACCTCGCGGATCTCTCGCACCGCTGACTCCTCGTCCAGGCGGGAGTCCAGATCGCCGTCGCGCAGGCGCCCGGTGGCCTCGCGCAGCGCCTCAACAGGTTGGTTCAGGCGCCAGGCGGTCCAGGCCACCAGGGCACAACTCACCAGCACCGCCAGCAAGTTCAGCAAGAGGGAAGGGCCCGCGCCCGCAGGCTGCGGCCCATGCGGAGCCTGCAGCCAGTAGGCTGTGGCCCACACGACAGCGAGGGCGCCCACCAGCCACATCAATTGGGTCAGGGTGCCCCAGAAAAGCCCAAGTCGTGGTTCGCGAGGCAACATCGGAGCATCATGCCGCAGCGCAGGCCCGGGCAAGCGTCAACGATGTGTATCAGGTGCTGGCATCGGGTACGAACACGTAACCGACTCCCCACACAGTCTGGATGAATCGGGGCTGGGCAGGGTCCACCTCCAGAATCTTGCGCAGGCGGGAGATCTGCACATCCAGGCTGCGGTCGAACGGCTCGAACTCGCGTCCGCGCGCAAGCTGAGCCAGCTTGTCCCGCGACAACGGCTGCCGGGGGTGCCTGACCAGCGCCTTGAGCATGGCGAACTCACCCGTGGTCAGTGCGAGAGCGTCGCCATCGCGGGTGAGCTGTCGCAGGGCCAGATCGAATGCAAAGGGCCCGAACAACACCTTCTCACCCAGGGCCGCAGGGGAGCCCGGTGCCTCGCGTTGCGGCCGCCGCCTCAGCACCGCGTTCACACGGGCGAGCAACTCCCGAGGGTTGAAGGGTTTGGCCAGATAGTCGTCGGCGCCCAATTCCAGCCCCACGATGCGGTCCACGTCATCGCCCTTGGCGGTCAGCATGATCACCGGGACGGCGTCCTGGCGCGCGCGCAGGCGTCGGCACACGGAGAGGCCGTCCTCCCCGGGCATCATGAGGTCCAGCACGATGAGATCCGCGTGCTCACGCAGCAACAGGCGGTCCAGCGCCCGGGCGTCCTCGGCTACGAGGACCTCAAAGCCCTCTTGGGTCAGATAGCGCCGCAACAGATCCCGGATGCGGCCATCGTCATCCACAACGATCAACCGGAAGGGCTTGGATTCAAGCTTGGCAGAGTTCACAGCATTCCCGTTTCAAACACTTGAGATTGTGCAAGTCTGCACATGCGCATCCGCCCGTAGTCACCTTGTGTTACATCTGTTGCAAGCTGCGGCGTGCGAAGGCTGCACGCCGGCACCTCAAGGAGACGAGACCCGTTATGAACGCCCAACACCCAGCTGCCACGGTCCTCGTCTGCGCCCTCGGGGGGCTGGCTCCATGGGTCCAGGCGCAGACAACTACGGCCAGTCCGCTTCAAGCGCCGCCGGTCAACCTGATGAGTCTGTCTGCTGCGGCCACTCAAGAAGTGACGATGGACACCTTGTCGGTGACGATGTCGGTCACTCGCGAAGGCACCGAGGCCACCGTGGTGCAGTCGCAACTGCGCCAGGCGCTGGACGCCGCGCTGGCCGAGGCGCGCAAGGCGGTACGCCCCAAGGCTTTGGACGTGCAGACTGGGGCCTTTTCGCTGAGCCCACGGTACGCAAATTCACCCAGCCGGCCCTCGGCCCCTGCCATCGTCGGCTGGACTGGGCGGGCAGAGCTGTTGATCGAAGGGCGCGACCTGCCCGCCGTGGCGCAATTGGTCGGGCGCCTGCCCACCATGACAGTGGCGCGGGTGGGGTTTGGCTTGTCGCGCGAGGCGCGCGAGCGAGTAGAGGACGACACCACCCAACAGGCCATTGCGCGCTTTCGCGCGCGGGCTGACAGCTATGCCCGGCAATTCGGCTTTGTCGGCTACCAGATCCGCGAGGTGCAGGTGGGGGTGCAGGAGCCGCCCATGGTGATGTCGCGGGCTCCCGTGATGATGAGGGCCACCGCAACGGCCGCGCCCGAGGAGGCTCTGCCGGTGGAGGCGGGCAAGACCACGGTCAGCTCCACGGTCAGCGGATCGGTGCAGATGCTGCGCTGAACCCCAGGGCGCTCAGGGCAAACCCCGGTGTGCCCTGTGGGTTGTTGCGCAGGGTCCGTGCAGCGTCCGCGCAGTGCTGGGCAGCGATGCCGGGCGACCCCGGGCGATTGAGGCGATGGCCTATTGGGCCAGCCAGCCGCCGTCCACGTTGATGGCCGAACCCCGGATGTTGTCCGCGGCCGGTGAGCACAGGAACACCACCAATTCGCCCAATTGCTCAGGCGTGGTGAACTGCAGCGAGGGCTGCTTCTCGCCCAGCAGGCGGCGCTTGGCCTCCTCGTTGCTCACGCCGTCCTGCACGGCACGGGCATCCACCTGTTTCTGCACCAGAGGCGTGAGCACCCAACCGGGGCAGATGGCGTTGCAGGTGATCGCGGTGGTGGCCGTCTCCAGGGCCACGGCCTTGGTCATGCCCACCAGACCGTGCTTGGCCGCCACGTAGGCAGACTTGTTCGCCGACGCCACCAGGCCGTGGGCCGAAGCAATGTTGATGATCCGCCCCCAACGGCGTACCTTCATGGCCGGCAGCACCAGGCGGGTGGTGTGGAAAGCCGACGTGAGGTTGATGGCGATGACGGCGTCCCAGCGGTCAACGGGGAACTCGTCGATCGGCGCCACGTGCTGGATGCCGGCGTTGTTGACGAGGATGTCCACACCCCCCATCTCCATCTCGGCGTACTTGACCATGGCCGCAATCTCGTCAGGCTTGCTCATGTCGGCCGGGTGGTAGCCGATGAGGCCTTCAAACTCGGCCACCTGCCGCTTGGCGTACTCCACATCGCCAAAGCCGTTCAAGATGACATTGGCACCATGGTGCGCAAGGATCTTCGCAATGCCCAAGCCGATACCGCTGGTGGAGCCTGTGACGAGAGCGGTTTTTCCGGTGAGCATCTGCGGAGTTCTCCAAATTCTGGTGGGTGGTGAGCTTAGGATCATTATCTGAACAAGCCCTTACCCTTGATGCCAACGCAGATGTCAACTACAGAAATCCCTTCCCAGGCCACGACGAGCGCTGACCTGCAGCCGCGCCTTCGCCACCTGCAGTGCCTGGGCAGTCGCGGTCTGCACCGCATGGCCTATTGGGAGTGGGGTGACCCGGCCAACCGGCGCGTGCTGGTGTGTGTCCACGGGCTGACCCGCCAGGGAAGAGACTTCGATACCTTGGCGCGCGACCTGTGCGGCAGCTGGCGCGTGGTTTGCCCCGACGTGGTGGGGCGTGGGCAGTCTGACTGGTTGCAAGACCCGATGGGCTACGCCATTCCCGCTTACGTGGCCGACATGGTGACCTTGCTGGCCCGACTGGACGCCGACACAGTGGACTGGGTGGGCACCTCCATGGGCGGCCTGATCGGGCTGCTGGTGGCCGCGCTGCCCAACTCCCCGGTAAGGCGCCTGGTCCTCAACGACGTGGGGCCCGTGTTGGAGGCCGAGGCTTTGGCACGCATCGGCAGCTATCTGGGGCTTCCTGTTCGCTTCAAGAGCCTGGAGGAAGCCGCCGATCAGCTCTGGCTCATCTCCCAAGGATTCGGGCGGCACAGCCGGGAGCAGTGGCTGGCACTCACGCAGCCGCAGATCGTGCCCGATGGGCAGGGCGCCTTCAAGCCGCACTATGACCCCGGCATCGCCGTGCCGTTCCGCGCCATCACGCCTGAAATCGCCGCGGCTGGCCAAGCCGGGCTGTGGCAAGCCTTCGATGCCATCACTTGCCCGACCTTGCTGCTGCGTGGCGCCGAATCCGACTTGCTTACCGCCGAGACGGCGCGCGCCATGGCCGGGCGCGGCCCGCGTCCGCGGGCGCATGAGTTTGCTGGCGTGGGGCACGCACCCATGCTCGTGCAAGAGGACCAACGCGCTGTGGTTCGCGGCTTTCTCTCGGGTGCCTCCGCGGGCTGAAGTGGGCCATCTGCAGTACCTGGGTTCGTTTCTGGATGAAGACTTCTCCCTCCACCGACGCACAGGCAGGCGATGCCGGGCCCCACGCGGCACCGGGCGCCGCCAACCTGCCTATCGTGGCAGCCACGGCGGGCGCTGGAGGCCAGACTGACGATGGGCATGCGCTGGACAGAGCCCAGGCCTTTGCCCGCCCGTTGCTGGAGTCCCGGTTGCTGGACACGGGCGAGGAGGCCTGGTCTCACGCCCAAGGTGTGGCGCAGATTCTGAAGGGCCTGGGTGCAGGTCCGGGTATGCAGGCCGCGGCTTACCTGGTCTACGCCGGTGACTATCTCCAGCGCCCCAAGGAGACGGTATCGCAGGCTTTTGGGGAGTCCTACGGTGGTCTGGTGGAACTCACCCGCAAGCTGGTGCAAGTGCAACGCGCCGCGCGCGAAGCCAGCGTCGAGGCCCACAGCCGCGCGCTCCAGACGGAGCGTGTGCGCAAGATGCTGCTGGCCTTCTCGCGGGAC
>CAISJH010000421.1 GCA_903885585.1 uncultured beta proteobacterium | reverse complement strand
CGCGGCGTGCTCTTGGGGGTCCAGATGCCGTACCAGGTGGCCACCTGGTAGGTGGGCACGCCGCCTTCGGCCGAGGTGGGTACGTCCGGAAAACCGGGCGCCCGCTTGTCCGAGGCCACGGCGATGCCGCGGATACGGCCACCCTTGATGTGCGAAGCGGAAGACCCGAGACCGTCAAACATCATGTCCACCTGCCCGGCGATCAGGTCCTGCAAGGCAGGCCCGGCGCCACGGTAGGGGATGTGCGTGATGAAGGTCTTGGTCTGCATCTTGAACAGCTCGCCCGCCAGGTGGTGCGAGGTGCCGTTGCCGGCCGAGCCGTAGTTCAGTCGGCCCGGGTTCTTGCGCACGAAGTCCAGAAACTCGGGCAAGGTCTTGGCCTGCACGCGCTGGGGGTTGACCACGATCACCTGGGCACGCTGGAGACCAGGCCCACGGGGATGAAGTCCGTCTCGATGTTGTAGTCCAGCTTCGGGTACATCGAAGGTGCGATGGCGTGGTGCACCGCGCCCATGAAGAAGTTGTGCCCGTCAGCGGCGGCTCGTGCCGCCACGCCGGCACCCAGGGTGCCGCCCGCCCCGCCCTTGTTGTCGATGACGAACTGCCGGCCGGTGTTCTTGCTCATCAGCGCGAACAAAGGTCTCGCAAAGGCGTCGGTCCCGCCGCCGGGCGGGAAGGGCACAACGATGGTGACCGGCTTGGCGGGCCAGGAGGCCTGCGCGCGCACCAGGGGCACGCCCAAGGTGGCGGCACCGCCAGCCAGCAACAGGTGTCGACGTCTCAGGAGCGTGTTCGCCATGGTGTGTCCTCGGTAGTGGGTGGAGCTGGGCCCGGGCGCGTTAGCATGGCGCAAGGGGCCGATAAGGGGCGGATGGTAATCTTTCTCTGAAGTCCGATTTTTCTGGGAGATTCCTGTGGATAACAAGCCTGTGCGCACACGTTCCCTGGCCTCTAAGAGCCTCTTGTGGTCCCGCCGTGCTGTGGCGCTGGCCGCCGGCTCGGTGGCGCTGACCGCCTCACCGGCCCTGTGGGCCCAGCCCAAGCCCGACATCAAGATCGCGCTGATCGCGGGCAAGACAGGCCCGCTGGAGGCGTATGCCAAGCAGACCATCGTGGGCTTCCAGATGGGCCTGGAGTACGCCACGGGCGGCACCATGAGCGTGGCCGGCCGCAAGCTGGTGGTCATCGAGAAGGATGACCAGACCAAGCCTGACGTGGGCAAGGCGGTGCTGGCCCAAGCCTATGCCGACGACAAGGTGGACATCGCCGTGGGCACCACCGCCAGCCCGGTGGCCCTGGCCATGCTGCCGGTGGCCGAGGAGTACAAGAAGATCCTGCTGGTGGAGCCGGCCGTGGCCGACTCCATCACGGGCGACAAGTGGAACAAGTACATCTTCCGCACCGGGCGCAACAGCAGCCAGGACGCCGCGGCCAATGCCGCCGCACTGGACCAGGCGGGCAATGTGGTGGCCATCCTGGCCAACGACAACGCCTTCGGCCGCGATGGCGTCAAGGCCGTCAAGGAGTTCACCAAGAAGGCCAAGATCGTCCACGAGGAGTACCTGCCGCTGGGCACCACGGACTTCACCGCCGGCCTGCAACGCATCATCGACAAGCTCAAGGACCAGCCGGGCAACAAGTACCTGTCGGTGGGCTGGGCCGGCAGCCCCACGCCGTTCCCGAAGATCGCCGACCTGGAGCTGGAAAAGCGCTACGGCATCAAGCTGGCCACGGGCGGCAACATCCTGCCGGCCATGGTGGCGTACAAGAACTTCCCCGGCATGGAAGGGGCGCTGTACTACTACTTCGGCATCCCCAAGAACCCAGTGAACGAGTGGCTGGTGGCCAACCACTACACCAAGTTCAAGAGCCCACCGGACTTCTTCACCGCCGGCGGCATGAGCGCGGCCATCGCCGTGGTGGAGGCGCTGAAGAAGACCAACGGCGACACCAACACCAACAAGCTCATCGCCACCATGGAGGGCATGAGCTTCGAGACGCCCAAGGGCAAGATGACCTTCCGCAAGGAAGACCACCAGGCCATGCAGGACATGTACCACTTCCGCATCAAGAACGACCCGGCCTTCCCCTGGGGTGTGCCCGAGCTGGTGCGGGTGATCAAGGCGGAAGAGCTCAACATCCCGATTCGCAACAAGCGTTGAGGGCGCTGTGCGCATCAACGCGCACCGAAGCCGATGCTTGAAACTCGGGACCTGACCATCCGCTTCGGCGGCCATGTGGCGGTGGATGCGGTGTCGTGCCGCTTCGAGCCGGGCACGCTCACGGCCATCGTCGGGCCGAACGGGGCGGGCAAGACCACCTACTTCAACCTCATCAGCGGTCAGTTGCCCGCGAGCGCCGGTCAGGTGCTGCTGGACGGTGAAGACCTGAGTGCGCTGCCCGCGCCGCTGCGCACCCGCAAGGGGCTGGGGCGGGCCTTTCAGCTCACGCAGCTCTTCCCCAACCTCTCGGTCATGGAGAACGTGCGCCTGGCCGTGCAGGCTCGCGAGCAGGGGCGGCAGCAGACGCGTGCCGGAGCGGCGTGGCGAGGTGGGCTGGACCTGTTCAAGGTGTGGCTGGACCGGCAGACCTGGATCGACGAGGCCCAGACGCTGCTGCGCCAGGTGCAGCTGGCCGAGCGCGCCGATCAGTCCGCAGCCGCCTTGCCGCATGGCGACCAGCGCAAGCTGGAAGTGGCCCTGCTGATGGCGCTGGACCCCAAGGTGTACCTCTTCGACGAACCCACGGCCGGCATGAGCGTGGACGACGCGCCTGTGGTGCTGGACCTGATCCGCGCGCTGAAGACCCGGCGCGACCGCACCATCCTGCTGGTGGAGCACAAGATGGACGTGGTGCGCGAGCTGTCGGACCGCATCGTGGTGCTGCACAACGGCCGCCTGGTGGCCGACGGCGCGCCCGCGGCCGTGATGGCCTCGCCGATCGTGCAGCAGGCCT
>CAISJH010000420.1 GCA_903885585.1 uncultured beta proteobacterium | reverse complement strand
ATTGGAGTCTTCCAGTTCGCGCTTCTGAACTCGTCTGGCGTGGTGCTGGCGAACTACGCGTTGGGTTCGGACAAGACGCTGACAACGGCGATCTGGACCGCCCGGGGCGGTTCAAGACTTGGCCAGACTACCGTTCGACGAACGCAAAGTCGCCCACCAGTTGCCCCTCGACCCAGGGCACCTGCTTGCCCGCAGACTCACGCAAAACATCAGCCGCCACCCTCTTGAAGACCTGCTCCACCGGTGTCATGGGGGTATTGAGGTGCTGGAGGAGGTGGTAGGTGAACAGGCCGTGACCCGCCTTGCTGCCGTCAGCGGCCACGCTGCCAGGCCGCGTGGCATAGAACACCAGGGTTCCCGCTGCGGGTTCGATCTTGCTCAACCCCCGCGCCGCCGAGCGCGACGCTACCTGCCAGGGGTTATCGCGACAGGCATCCAGAATCAGCAGATTCATGGCCGCCTTGCGCGACTCAGCGACCTTGATCACCCGAGCCAGTTCCAGGCTTTGGGTGGGCATCTGGAAAGCTGATGTCATCCTGGCATCGATGGCCGGAAAGAAGTTCTCACCGTCGATCTGCGTACCATGCCCCGCATAAAAGAAGACAAACGCGGCACCGGGCTTGAGCGTGGCATCAAGTTGCTCCAGTACATCGCCAATCTGACCCACTTTCAAATCTTCGTAGTACAAGACCTTAAAGCCCATGGCCTGCAGCCGGTCCTTGACAGCACGCGCGTCGTTGATGGGGTTGACCAAGGGCGAGACCACGTAGCTGCGATTCCCGATCACGAGCGCCACTCGCTCGGTGTACTGGCTGGGGACCGAAAGGCTGGAACGAGCGGCCGCCTCGGCTCTGTTGCGCTCTTCCAGCATGCGCCGTAGCTCAGCGAGCTCCCTGGCCAGCCGGGCTTGCTCCTGCGCTCGCTCTCGGTCTACGCGCGCCAGCTGTGCCCGCTCTTCGTCCATGCGTCGCCGCTCTTCTTGCAGGCGCCTGTCCGCCTCGGTCTGTACCCATCGCTCCTGGTCAGCCCGACGTGCAGCTTCTTGGGCTGCAAGTTGCTCGCGCGCCTTGCGTTCCTCTTCCTGGCGGGCCAGCAACTGTTCGCGGGCCTTGCGTTCGTCCTCTAGCCGCTTGGCCAGGGCCAGACGCTCCTCCTCGGCGCGTCTGGCCGCTTCCTGCGAGGCGAGTTGCTCGCGCAGCTTGCGTTCGTCTTCTTGCCGGGCCAGCAGCAGTTGCTCACGAGCCTTGCGTTCATCTTCAAGCCGCTTGGCCCCGGCCTGCGCCTGCCTTTGGGCCTCGGCCTGACGCTCCTGCTCAGCGCGCCGAGCCGCCTCGTCGGTGATCACAGCCAAGGCCGGTACTGCAGTCGCCACAACGGTGGGAGTGACAGTCGCCACAGTCGCTGGGGCAGAGCCGGACGTGTCAGCAGCAGGGCCCGGCGAGGCTTCGGCCAAACCAGTGCGACTGTCCAGAGGTTCAAGAGGACCCCCGCCGGCCAACACCTGGCGCTCCAGCGCGGCAACTCGCTCCAGAAAACCCTTCTGGGTCAAGGCGGACTTGCCGTTGTCCACCACCACCTCGCATCGGCACTCCACGCCAGTTGCGGCACCACGCTGTCTCACGGCATCAGCCAATTTCGCATTGCAACCGGGCAGTGCAGAACTGGCGTCGTGACCTGTCCAGTCCCAGGAGATAAAGGTACTGAAAGGGCAAGCGTTGGGATTGGCGGTGGTAGCGATGGCGTAGGTCTTGGATCCTGAAATCCGCGACTCATAGCTGACCGTGGGCGCGTTCTCAATCAGGCCAGTACGCTTGAACAAGGCCACGTCACGCACGCATGCCTCGGCACCGTCAGCAAACTGGATCTTTCTGCCCAGGAAGCCACAGCTGGCTGAACCCTGGGCAAGGGCCATGGACGGCAACCAAGTGGCCACCACAACCGACAACAGCAGGAACGTCCGAAGAAGCTTCATGGACCAATGAGGCACGGTAGCTCAGCCTAGGGGAATCGGGTGGCGCCGTGGATGCACCACCCAGCAGTCCCAAACAGAAGTCAAGCTCAGGACAGGTCGAGAGCTTATCCGATGGCGCGAACCCCAACTATCTCGATGTTGACCCCGCACTCTACCGAGCAGTGAACCACCTGTACGCAATCACCTCCGCCGGCTTCGCTCGGATGGAGCCCGAGAGATTGGGGAAGTTGTTGGTGGGATAGAGGTTGTCATCCAGCCAATATGGAAATGACACCCCCGCAAGGCTAGATCGTGGAAGGGAGGCAATGAACTGAAGCTGCGCTTCCAGCAAGACGGCCTGCATGCTGAAGTCAGGCTTGTGCTTTCGTTGCCCGCAAGCGGAGTCGCCATCTGGCATGCAGAACGTCAACTCCACAAAGCCAGGATTTGTGAACTGGTCCTCTCGGGTGTCCAGTCTGGGCTCCCAGATGATGGGCTTGTTGCCTACCAGGTCCTTGTAGGAGGGTGTCTGGCTGCCGGGAAAGGGCTGGGTGTGATAACGGTGGAACTGGTCCTTCAGATCCGCCAGTGAAAACCTGTCCATGGTGGTGGTGTCATAGAAGGCGGTCGGACCCAATCGGTAGTAGTCAATCAGTGAACTGACCGCCGGATACTGGGCCAACACCGCGCTGACGTCGTAGGCAAGCTTGCCAGTGAAGTTCTTCTTCATGGCCCGCAAGACCGCACCTGTTCGCTCTGCAAACGTGGCAGGGTCCAGGTACCCCTCAAAGTTAGTCCAGTAGATGGGGCCCATCAGGACGCCATCCACGCCCAGGCGCTGCAGAAATGCACCGCGCTCTTCAAGGTGGGGGACCAGGGCATCCATGGCGCGCAAAACCTCCTGCGAGGTGGTGTTCGTCGAGTCGTAGTACCCCGTCCCGTCGGGGTTGCGGGAAGCCACCTGGATCTGGTTCATCCAGTACACCTTGAAGCCCCTGCGCTTGGCTTGCGCCACCGCCCACTCGAACTGTCCGTCGGTGATGGCCGCCTGCTGAACCACTTTCCAAGTGGCGCTGGAGCCATCAAAGGTGGTCCACGGTATCAGCACCACCGTGTTGGCACCCAGACGTTCCAGCCGGTCCAGCGTGGCCGT
>CAISJH010000419.1 GCA_903885585.1 uncultured beta proteobacterium | reverse complement strand
TCGTCCTCACCTTGCTTGATACAGCCAATGCCCATGATGTAGCCTGAATCCACAGGTCCATGCATTTCGGGTGCGGACTTGATGTTCTCGGCGCTCAACGCCAGCACGTCGGACACCGAGTCGACCACCGCGCCGATCACCCGGCCTCTCACGTTGAGGACGATGATCACCGTGAACTCGTTGTACTCGGCCGATTCGCAACCAAGCTTCAGTCGCAGATCGACGACGGGCACGATGACGCCGCGAAGATTGACCACGCCTTTGATGAATGCAGGCGAGTTGGCGATGCGCGTAGGCGCCTCGTAGCTGCGGATCTCCTGCACGCGCAGGATGTCGATGCCGTATTCCTCGCCGCCCAAGCGGAAGCTCAGAAACTCGTTCGGCATCGATGCATATGCCTTTGAGGGGGGCAACGCCGTATTCAAAACGACTCCCAGTTGTCGTCACCCGTCTTGGCCGTTGATGGTGCGCCCAGCCTTGGTGGAGCTTGATCCTTGCCCGCGACGGCTTTAGGCGTGGCCTTGGATTGGGAGGGTGGACGAGAGTTCTTCTTCACGACATTTGAGCTGCGATGCACACGTGCAGGGGGCGCGGTTCGTACGCTGAATCCGGTGTCAAGACCGTGATGCCCTGCCAACTTGAACACGGCCACGACTTGCACCAGTTGCTGGGCTTGGCCTCGCAGGCTGTCAGCCGCGGCAGCGCTCTCCTCCACCAACGCTGCGTTCTGCTGCGTTGCGCGGTCCATCTGACCGACCGCCTCACCCACCTGCTGCAGGCCTGCGCTCTGCTCGACGCTGGCTGAGCTGATCTCGGCCACGATATCGGTCACGCGCCTGATGGAGCTGACGATTTCATCCATGGTCTTGCCAGCCTGGTCGACCAGTGTGGTGCCTTGCTCCACCTGCTCGACGCTGCGGCTGATCAAGGACTTGATCTCCTTGGCGGCCTCGGCACTGCGCTGGGCCAGGCTGCGTACCTCAGAGGCCACCACCGCAAAACCGCGGCCCTGCTCACCCGCTCGGGCGGCTTCCACTGCCGCGTTCAGCGCCAGGATGTTGGTCTGAAACGCGATGCTGTCGATGACGGTGATGATGTCGCCGATCTTGCGGCTGCTGTCGTTGATGCCTTGCATGGTGGTGACCACCTGGCCCACCACCTCGCCGCCACGCGCCGCCACGGCCGAAGCGCCCTGCGCCAATTGACTTGCCTGCTTGGCGCTGTCCGTGTTGTGGCGCACCGTCGAGCCCAACTCCTCCATCGTGGCCGCGGTCTCTTGCAGGGCACTGGCCTGCTGCTCGGTGCGCCCAGACAAGTCTTGGTTGCCCTGTGCGATCTGCGCACTGGCGGTAGCCACACTTTCTGAGTTGCCGCGAACTTCAGTGACGACCCTGACCAGGCTGTCGCGCATGCTCGCCAACGCGGCCATCAGGCTACGGGAGTCGCCTATCTGCACGGGGATGCTGACCGTGAGATCGCCTTTGGCGACGGCGTTGACGGCCGCCGTGGCGTCCGCAGGCTCGGCACCCAATAAACGAAAGATGCTTCGAGTCAGCAGCAGCCCGAGGACTGCCGTCAGGACGAACAGGCCCAACCCGCCAAACATCAGTGTGTAGGTGTTGGCCGACAACGTGGCATCGGCCTCGGCCGACCGCACGATGAGCAGATCGGCTTCCACCTTTGAGAACTCCACAATGCCGCCCCGGAAGGCATCCATAGCTGCTTTGTCCTTGCCTGCACTGAACTCGCGCAGCATGGCCTCCAAAGTGACCTTGCCAGCGCTGACGTCACCTCGAAGCGCGATAAGCCCGTTGGCCACCTGCATGAACTGCTTGTGGTGAGCCATCAGCCGCTCCAACCGTTCCTGCTGCGCTTTGTTGTCAGACGTCAGCGTTTTGGCTTGATTGAAGGCTGCGCCAAACGCCGCTTCGCCCATCTTGAAAGGCTCGAGAAACTTTGCGTCCCCAGCTGCCACGAACCCGCGCAAGCCCGTCTCGATGTTGACCATGTTCAACAGCATCCGATCAGACTCCTGGAGCACCTTGTAGGTGTGGGTGTTCCAGCGGCTTGCTTCACCCAGCTTGTTGGCATTGATGAGAGCGACGGCGATCAGTGAGCCGGCCAACAACAAGATGGCAGCGAACGTCAGCGTGAGGCGCTTCTTCAGCGTCCAGTGGTCGAACATCGAGCGCTCCTTGGTGGGAGAGGTGTTGGGGGACGCGAGAGCCGGTCGAATTCAGGGTACTCCCTGATTGATGCCGAGCTTACTCTTGCATATCGGCACGAAAACCGCTGCCACGGGTTACCAAATCAACTTGCCTGCAGCCAGAGGTAACGGGCACGTCCAGTGCTCGGGAGGCATCCGTTGATCAACCCAACTCGACTGTCGGGTGTGGTGCGTCATCGGGACCGACACCCAGATGTTCGGGCGAGCGCCCTGAAAAGCGGGCGTGAGCGCAAACGCTGCTTGAACCAGCTGCTGCGGCTCATGTGTCAGGACCGGCCACGATAGCCCTGGCCGCGGCCCGGCCGGCTTGAACGCCGGCCTCAGGTCCCGTAGACCTTCTGCGGCGGTACGCCTTCGGCGATCAGGCGGTCCACCACAGGTGTGAGCTCGGCCGGGTCCCAGCGGGCGCCCTTGTCGATGAGGGCGCCGGTGCGCCAGCCGTCGGCCACCGAGAGCTCACCGCCCTTGGCCTCGAAGCAGCGGCCGGTGACATGCGCCGACAAGGGGCTGCCCAGCCACACCACGATGGACGCCACGTTCAGCGGGTCCCAGACGTCGAAGCCGGTCTCGGGCTTCTTCACCAGGTCGGGCATGGCGCCCTCGGTCATGGAGGTGCGAGCGGCCGGGGCCAGGCAGTTGACGGTGATGCCGTAACGGGCCAGTTCGGCCGCCTGCACCAGCGTCAAGCCGGCGATGCCGGCCTTGGCCGCCGCGTAGTTGCTCTGACCAATGGAGCCCTGCAGGCCGGCGCCGGAACTCGTGTTGATGATGCGCGGGTGCTCCACGGGCGTGCCGGCCTTCTTGGCGTCACGCCAGCGCCGGCCCAGCACGTTGGCCAGGCAGAAGTGCCCCTTCAGGTGCACGCGCATCACGGTGTCCCAGTCCTCCTCGGTGAGCGAGAGGAACATGCGGTCCCGCAGCACGCCTGCGTTGTTGACCAACACATGCACCTCGCCGAAGGCAGCCACAGCCGCATCCACGATGGCCTGCGCCCCGGAAAGCGTGGTGATGTCGCCCCCATTGGCCAGACCCTGCCCGCCTGCAGCGCGGATCTCATCCACCACGGCCTGCGCCGCCTCCAGCCGAGTATCGTTGACCACCACCCGGGCGCCCTGCCCCGCAAACGCCAAGGCATAAGCCCGCCCCAGCCCGCCGCCGGCGCCAGTGATGAGGACGGTTCGGTTGTTGCAGAGAGGCATGGTGGGCTTGGGTTCGGTTGCAGAAGCCTGCATGGTCTCCCTGGCCGTTGGCTGATGCATCGTCTCGTTGGACGAGCTTGCCTCAACTCGCCTGACCTCAGCGCCCCCCACCCCAAGCCCTGCGCTGATCCGCCAGGAAGGGCCGGTCGATCTGCTGGGCCAGGGACTCGATGTCTGAGGGGCTGACACCGGCCTCGGCAAAGTGCGTCTTCCACGCAGCCACCACGGCCACCACCTGGCGCACCTGCGCTTCGGCGTCACGGCGATTGAGCCCGAATTGCGCGTGCTCCGTCAGGGCGTTGGCCAGCGTGGCATCGGTGCCGTCGGTACCCACCCGCAGCTGTTGAAAGCTCAGGGCGTGTCCCGTGGGCAGCACGTCGAAGGCGGGCGACAGCTCGAGTTCGCCACGGTCGGTCATCAGCAGCACGTGGTTCTTCTCGTGGTCGTCGGTGTTGTCCAGCAGGATGTTGAACACCATGCGACGGAAGAGTTCGGCCATCTGTGCGCGGCCCTTCATGCTGGCGGCCACACCGCGGCGGCGCAGGAGTTGGGCCAGTTCAGGGTAGCCCAGGCTGGCACCGGCGGCCTTGAGCGCCACCTGCGCTGAGAGCGCGTGATGACGCCTCGAGCCACTTGGCAGTGACGAGCGATCAAAGCGCTTGACCGCCAGCGCGTGGCCGCGCGTCAGAGGGATGGGCCGCGTCTGCGCCACATGGATTTGCGCCTGGGCCGCGAGGGTCAAGGTGGCATGCTCGACCAAGGGCGAGTCCACCACGTCACCCTGTTCGCCGAATTTCACGACCCAGGCCTGCCCGTCCAACTCCAACAAGGCCTTGGGACGTGCGCCGCCCAAGGTCACCCCTGGTGCGATGAGGCGTCGGTCCCGCTCGGACACAGGCTCACCGGCCAGCACCCTCTGCACCAATTCATCGATCAGCGGCACATCGGGGAACTGCGGCAGTGGGCCAAAGCGTCGCGGGAGGTACTCGGCTGGCGAAGTGGACACCCCGAGCGCGCCAAATCGCTCGTCCCCAGCGAAGTACAAGTACTCCATCAAGGACAGCCGCGCGGGCCGATCCAGGAAGCGGATCACCCGTTCGCCCCAGCGGTCAGGCCGGGCGTCATCCACCGCACCGGCCGCCGTCTCTGGGCCAGAGGGCAAGAACTCTCCGTCCTTGAGCGGCAGGTCTTCGCTCAAGGGGAAGCCCGAGGACAGCCAGCCCGGCGCATAGCGCAGCGAGACACCCCGCAGGGCCCTGACGAGCTGGAGTTGGCCGATCAGGACAGGCTTGGCAGGGTCCTGCGTCCACCACAGGTAAAGGGTGTCCTGCGGCTGGTAGGGGGTGAAACCCGCATCGGCCATCAGGATCCGCCCCTTGAGTCAGCGGGCACTACACCTGGGGAGCGCAGCCGGGCTTCCAGCGAAACCGGCGCCCGCACGGCACGCTGGCGAGCCACGCGCAACTCGCTCTCCAGCGCCCCGAGGTCGAGCTGTGGTGCGGCCAGTTCTGGCAGGGCCTGGGCCCGCCCGATCATCCAGAGTGCGGTGGCGTAGGTGCCGATGGCCACGCCGGGGTCACCGGCTTCCATGCGCACGAGGGTGGGCTCGGAGACGCCGATGCGCCCGGCCCAGGTCTTCAGCGACTCTTTGCGTCGCTTGCGGGCCAGCGAGAGGTTTTCACCCAGTTCACGCAGCTGCGCCGCCACCACGGGCGGCAGCTCTTCCTGGACTCTGGATCGCTTTGGCACAACATAGATGTTATCAGTAAGCAGATTACGTCAAACTCTTTGTTACTTCAAAGCCTCTCGATGATGGTCACGTTGGCCTGCCCGCCGCCTTCGCACATGGTTTGCAGGCCGTAGCGCCCGCCGCTGCGCTCCAGTTCGTGCAGCAGCGTGGTCATGAGCTTGGCGCCCGAGGCGCCCAGCGGGTGGCCGAGTGCGATGGCGCCGCCATTGACGTTGGTGCGCTCGTGGGGGTAGCCGGTCTCTTTCAGCCAGGCCATGGCCACCGAGGCGAAGGCCTCGTTGATCTCGACCCGATCGATGTCTTCCAGCCGCATGCCGGCTTTCTTCATCGCGTGTGCCGTGGCGGGGATGGGCGCAGTGAGGTGCCAGATGGGGTCGTCAGCGCGCACGCTCAGGTGGTGGATGCGGGCTCGCGGCTTGAGGCCGTAGCGCTTGAGCGCCGTCTCGCTCACCACCAGCAACGCGGCCGCCGCGTCGCAGGTGCTGCTGGACACGGCAGCGGTGATCTTGGGGTAGGCCGGGTCCACGGGGGCGAGCGTGGCCAGCTTCTCGAGCGTGCTCTCGCGCGCGGTCTCGTCCATGCGGAACAAGGTCTCGCCAGCCTCATCCACTGGCACAGGCACGATCTCGCGGTCGAACCGCCCTTCGCGGATGGCGCGCAGCGCACGGTCGTGGCTCTCCTTGGCGAAGACCTCCATGTCCACCCGGCTCAAGCCCCAGTGATCCGCAATGCGCTGGGCCGCGTAGAACTGGTTGACGGGTGCGTCACCAAACCGAGCCTGCCAGCCTCGGCTTTGCGCAAACGGGGTGGTAAAGCCCAGCGGCTGGCCGGCCAGCATGGCAGAGCCAATGGGGATGCTGGACATGGTCTGCACACCGCCGGCAATCACCACGTCCTGTGTGCCGCTCATCACGGCCTGCGCGGCAAAGTGCAGCGCCTGTTGCGAGGAGCCGCACTGACGGTCCACCGTAGTGCCGGGCACGTTCAGCGGCAAGCCGGCGGCCAGCCAGGCAGTGCGGGCGATGTCACCGGCCAGCGCGCCGATGGTGTCCACACAGCCGAAGATGACGTCGTCCACCTCGGCTGCGGGCACCTCGTTGCGCTCCACCAGGGTGCGCAGCACGTGAGCACCCAGGTCGGCCCCGTGGACGTGGGCGAGCGAGCCCTTGCGCCGGCCGGTGGGCGTGCGCAGGGCGTCGACGATGAAGGCTTCTGACAGCGGCATGTGACTTATCCGAGCAAGGTGGTGGCGGGGCCGAGCGGGGCGTCGTCGGCCAGCAAGGCCTCACCCAGGCGAGCCTTGTGGAAGCCCCGGTCGCCCCAGGCGGCGTCCAGCACCCAGGCGCGCTTCATGAACATCTGCAGGTCCACCTCCCAGGTGTAGCCCATGGCACCGTGCACCTGGATGCCGCGGCGCGAGGCGCTCCAGGCAGCGTCGGCCGCGGCCAGCTTGGCGTGCGACACCAGCACGGCTGTGCGCGACTCGCCTCCAGCCAGGGCCACTGCAGCACGGGCCAGCACCGGGCGGGCGAACTCGATCTTGGTGGCCACATCGGCC
>CAISJH010000418.1 GCA_903885585.1 uncultured beta proteobacterium | reverse complement strand
GCCGGCGCAGGCAGGCAGCGCACCCGTCAACCAGCCGGACAAGCGCCACAGTGGCAGCAGCCGGCTTTGCTCACGCGCGGGCATGACTTGTTCGATCAGCTCGAGGTGGCGCCGCTCGGTGTCCAGATGGTGCTGGGCGAATGTGCGCAAGGCAGGATCGCGTGTCACGGCCAGGACGCCGCGGTAGATCATCACGGCACCCGTCTCGCCCGCGTGGTCTGTCCTCAGCTCTCGCCGCACCTCCAGCGGCAGCGTGGGTGCGTTTGCTTGTGTTGATGGCCGGTCCCAGCGCCGCGCCATTGCCTGAAGAGCGGGCCGTACGCGCAGGAATCCCAAGTACGTCCACTCCATCAGCCGGGTCATGCCGGGCAGGCGCCCCAGACGCGCGAGCCATCGCCACCCGGGCAGCACCGCCCACAGTGCGATGAAGGCGCGGGCACCGCTCTCCAGGCGGCCGTCTGCATGCTGGACGTGAAACCTGGCCATCAGGGTCTCCACACGGGTGCCGGCCGGTGGCGCCAGCGCAGGGTCGGAAACGTCCTTGAAACTCAAAGTCTCAGCAGCGGTCAGGCCTTGGTAGACCGAGATCTCGCGCCGGCACAGCGGGCAGCTGCCGTCGTACAGCACGGTCAGACCTTGCGGACATGGCGCTGGCAGGCTGGAGGCTGGGCTGCTCTCCCGGTCGACGCTGGTGGTGGGCTTCATGTGGGCCCGATCCTGCCACCGAGCCCCACCCGGCGCTCGAGAGCAGCCGCATACCGCTGCCGATGTGCAGGGCAAAGCCGAACACCCTTGGAATGCTGCACGCTTGGCGCACTCCCGGTGGAGCGTGAGACCTGCGCCTGTGAAGTGACAGGAGAAGACCCACTGCACCCATCCGGCGCAGCATGCACTGAGAGAATGCTCCACAGGAGGTCACGATCATGATGCTTGAGACTCGTCGGGCGGCTTGTGAGGCTTTGGGGCTGGCCGGTTTGGTATTGGCGTTGTCCGCAGTGAGCGTGGAGGCCTGGGCGACAGCCGTCGTGGGCCAGCCTGCCCCTGCCTTCCAGGCCCCTGACCTGCAGGGACGGTCGGTCAGCCTCTCTGATTTCAAGGGCAAGACCGTCGTGCTGGAGTGGCACAACTTTGGCTGCCCGTTCGTGCAGAAGCACTACAAGAGCAACAACATGCAAGCGCTGCAGAAGAAGTACGGCGCCGAGCTGGTTTGGTTGACCATCAACTCCACGCATGCCGGGCACCAGGACTACCAGGCGCCGGCCGTGCTGGAGAAGGAGTTGGCGCGCTTTGGCGCAGCACCCACGCGCTTCCTGATGGATGAATCGGGCGAGGTCGGCAAGGCCTACGGGGCCAAGGTCACCCCTCACATGTACGTCATCGACCCGACCGGAAAGGTGGTCTACAACGGGGCCATCGACGACAAGCGCAGCGCCAACCCCGACGACGTCAAGACTTCCCGCAACCTGCTGGTGGCGGCCCTGGAAGACATGCGCGCCGGGCGGCCGGTGGCCAACGCCGTCAACGTGCCCTATGGCTGCACCATCAAATACAAGTGAGCTGAAACCTTCATGAGCAACTTGACCACGCGCCGCCAACTGGTTCTGGCCGGCGCTGCAGCCCTCTCCACCGCCTGGTGGCCTCAAGGCGCCTCGGCGCAAGCCTGGCCGTCCAAGCCGGTTCGCCTGGTGGTGCCGTTCCCTCCTGGAGGGCTCATCGATCAGATGGCCCGCCTGATGGCGCCCCGATTGGCGCGTGAGATCGGGCAGCCGGTGGTGATCGACAACAAACCGGGGGCGGGCGGCAACGTCGGCGCCGCCGAGGCCGCGCGCGCACCGGCCGACGGCTACACGCTGTTGATGGCCTCGCCACCGCTGACGATCAGCCCGGCGATCTACCCCTCGCTGCCTTACCGCCCCGAGCAGATCGTGCCCATTGGCGTGGTCGGGCGGGTGCCCAACGTGTTGCTGGTCAATCCCAAGAGCGGCATCGCCTCGGTGGCCGATCTGGTGACGCGCGCCAAGGCGGCGCCGGGTCGTCTCAACTACGCCTCCAACGGCAACGGCACCTCGCTGCACCTCAGTGCTGAGCTGCTCAAGGTGCTGACGGGCACCTTCATCACGCACATCCCCTACCGTGGGGCGGCTGCTGCTGTCACCGGTCTGATGGCGGGCGAGGTGGACGCGATGTTCGAGAACCTGCCCAGCGTGCTGGGGCAGATCCGCGGCGGCAACGTGCGGGCGCTGGCGGTCACCACGCGCACGCGCAGCAAGGCCCTGCCCGATGTGCCCACCTTGGCGGAGTCGGGCATGCCGGACTTCGACGTCAGCGCCTGGTACGGACTGGCTGCGCCTGCGGGCGTGCCCGCTGACATCATGGGTCGGCTTGAAAAGGCGCTGGACGCCGTCTCTCGCGATGCCGAGATCGTCACCGCCATGGAGCGCAGCGGCGCATCGGTCGGCTTCGTCAACACGGCCGGTACCGCAACCTTCATGTCCGCCGATGCGGCCAAGTGGAAGCGGGTGGTGGACTTCGCCAAGATCCGGGTGGAGTGAGCCTTGCCCGACGACGAGGGCCGGTCCGCCCCCTCGACATCTGGCGTGCAGCGCGCTGACCGCCTGCGGTGCCGGGTCATGGCGCCCACCTTGATGGGGCCGCGTTGAACCAACTCCCGGCGTGGACCTGGGTGGCCGAGAGCGCTTGGGCCTACCCGGCGCTGGAGGTGGCGCACCTGTTGGGAGTGGCCGTGTTGGTGGGCAACCTCGTGGCCTTTGAGTTGCGGGTGCTGGGTGCCGCGCGTGAGCTGCCGATACGGACCTTCGCTCGCTTGTCGCTGGTGCTTGCGGTGATCGGCTTCTGCCTCGTGGCGCTCTCCGGCCTCACCCTCTTTGCCGCCCACCCTGGGGAGATGCTGGCCAACCGCGCCTTTGTGCTCAAGATGGGCCTGGTCATGGCTGCGGGGGTGAATGCGGCCATCTTCCATGCGCGCGATGGGCTCAACAAGCTGGATGCCGTGGCCCGCGCACAGACCCTCGCGTCCCTCGGGCTCTGGATCGGCGCGATGATCTGCGGTCGCTGGATTGCGTACGTGTGAGTTGCACGTCGCTGCACCACAGGAGTCCTCAAGATGAACCGACGCAAGCTTCTGGCCTTGTGCTTGGCCCCGGCAGGCGCTGCCCATGCGCACCATGGTTGGAGCAGCTTCGACCAGGAGCGTCCGCTCTTTCTGGAAGGCCGCGCCGTCAAGGTGGCCTGGCGCAACCCCCATGCCGAGCTCGAACTGGAACTGCCGGCTGACTTGCGTCTGCCACCTGATCTGCCGACCAGGCCGCTGCCGCCGCAGGCGGTGGCCGTGGACGGCCCAGCATTGCTGCGGGCTGCCCGGCTGCCTACACGCAGGGAGCGCCGCTGGGTGGTCGAGCTCGCACCGTTGACACGGATGAGCGCCTGGAAGGTGGCCGAGATCAAACCCGGCGACACGCTGGCCGTGCTGGGGTTTACCTTCACGGGCGAGAAGGGCGACGCCCTGCTGCGCGCGGAGTACCTCTGGTCCGGCGGCGGTGTCTACGGTTTACGCTCGGCGCCCGTTTGAACGGGCCGCCGGCGTGCAGTCATTTCTTCAGGACTTGTCCATGAACTCCTCTGCTGACACTTCGAAGCCTCGCGTGGGCCTCATCGGCCTGGGCGCGATGGGCGCCGGCATGGCCGGCTCGCTGCGCCGCGCCGGCTTTGCACCGCACGTCTTCGACATCCGCCCGGGTGTGGCCGAGGCTTTCGCCCGTGAAGGCGGCACGGCCTGCGCCAGTGTGGCCGAGCTGGCCGCGGCCTGCGACGTGGTGGTTTCGGTGGTGGTCAACGCGCAGCAGACCGAGGAGGTGCTGTTTGGCAGCAGCGGTGACCAGGGCGCGGCTGCGGCCATGAAGCCCGGCAGCGTCTTCGTCATGTGCTCCACCGTGGACCCGAACGTCTCCATCGCCTTCGAGCAGCGCCTCCAGGCCCTGGGCCTGCTGTACCTGGACGCCCCCATCTCGGGCGGCGCGGCCAAGGCGGCCTCGGGCCAGATGACGATGATGACCGCAGGCACCCCCGCGGCCTACGCGCGTTGCGGCGGTGCGCTGGACGCGATGGCGGCCAAGGTCTACCGGCTGGGCGACCGCGCCGGCGCGGGCAGCAAGGTCAAGATCATCAACCAGCTGCTGGCGGGCGTGCACATCGCCGCGGCGGCCGAGGCCATGGCGCTGGGCCTGCGCGAGGGCGTGGACGCGGCGGCGCTGTACGAGGTGATCACCCACAGCGCCGGCAACAGCTGGATGTTCGAGAACCGCATGGCCCACGTGCTGGCCGCCGACTACACGCCGCTGTCGGCCGTGGACATCTTCGTCAAAGACCTCGGCCTGGTGCT
>CAISJH010000417.1 GCA_903885585.1 uncultured beta proteobacterium | reverse complement strand
TTGCCCAGGGTGTCAGCCTGCTTCTTGTCCAGCGTCATCTGGCCCAGGCACGCGGCCGTGACCCACTCCTTGCTCAGGCCCACCTTGGCGGCCACGTCGGCCCATTTGAGGCCCTTGGCCACCTTTGTGGCGATGATCTTTTCGGTGACTTCTAGGCGGCTCATGGGAACGTTTCTCCAGAAACAGGTTGAGGTTGAAAGCGGGGTGATCAGGGCTCAGGCAGCGCGGTGCAGCGGCACCACCTTGGGGACGGCCGGGGGTTCAAGGGATTCGGTATCCGCGTCCAGGCCCGGGCTCACTTCGGGCGGGCGCATGGGCGCCCTGCCGTGGGAGAGGTCCTTCGAGCGGCTGACCAAAAAGTCCACCAGGTGGTTGCGCAGCCGGTAGTACTGCGGGTCGTGGTGCAGGGTGGCGCGCTGGCGCTCACGCGGCATGGTGTTGCGCACGATCTCGGCCACCCGGGCGCGCGGGCCGTTGCTCATCAGCAGGATACGGTCCGCCAGCAGGATGGCCTCGTCCACGTCGTGTGTGATCATGAACACGGTCTGTTTTGTCTGGGCGCAGATGCGCAGCAGTTCGTCCTGGATGGTGCCGCGTGTCAGCGCGTCCAGCGCGCCGAAGGGCTCGTCCAGCAGCAGCATCCGCGGCTCGATCGCGAAGGCGCGTGCGATGCCCACGCGCTGCTTCATGCCGCCCGACAGCTGCGAGGGCTTCTTGTCCAGCGCCGAGCCCAGGCCGACCAGTTGCACGTACTTCTCGACATGGGCGCTCACCTGGGCACGCGGCCACTGCGGCCACTTGCTGCGCACCGCGAAGGCGATGTTGTCGCGCACGCTCAGCCAGGGCATCAGTGCGTGACCCTGGAAGACCACGCCCCGGTCCAGGCCCGGCGCCACCACCTCACGCCCGTCCATGAACACATGGCCGGTGCTGGCCGTCTCCAGACCAGCCAGCGCGTTGAGGATGGTGGTCTTGCCGCAGCCGCTGTGGCCGATGATGCAGACGAACTCGCCTTCGGACAGGCTGAAGTTCACGCTTTCGAAGACCGGCTCCGCGCCGTAGGCCTTGCCCAGGTTCTCGACCTTGAGGAATTCATTCGGCATAGGTCACCGCCTTCTGCGCGCGGGCAAACACCTGGTCCAGTGCCATGCCCACCAGCCCGATGGTCAGGATGGCGAAGATGACGTTGGGCAGCGACAGGTTGTTCCATTCATTCCAGACGAAGTAGCCGATCCCGGTGCCGCCCACCAGCATCTCGGCAGCCACGATGACCAGCCAGGCGATGCCCATGCTGATGCGCATGCCCGTGAGGATGGTGGGGGCCGCGGCCGGCAGGATCACTTGAAGTGCCTTGCGCAGAGGCTGCACCTCCAGCGTGCGCGCGACGTTCAGCCACTCGCGCCGCACACCCGCCACGCCAAAGGCCGTGTTGATCAGCATGGGCCAGACCGAGCAGATGAAGATGACGAAGATGCCGCTGGCGGCGCTGTCCTTGATGGTGTAGAGCGCCAGCGGCATCCACGCCAGTGGCGAGATCGGCTTGAGCACCTGGATGAAGGGGTCCAGCGCGCGGTACAGCAAGGGGCTCATGCCGATCACGAAGCCCAGCGGAATGGCCACCAGTGCGGCCAGCAGGTAGCCCAGGCCGACGCGACCCAGGGAGTAGGCGAGCTGCAGGCCAATGCCCTTGTCGTTGGGCCCGTTGTCGTAGAACGGCGACGACAGGTGGTGCGCGATGGT
>CAISJH010000416.1 GCA_903885585.1 uncultured beta proteobacterium | reverse complement strand
TCGACGATCTGCGCCACGCTCAGCCCATAGTTCACGGCCTCGGCCAACTGGCCCATGTAGCTGGCTCCCGGTGCGGCGGCAAAGGCCACCACGAAGAAGTGGTACAGGCTGTCTTGCGTCGCAGTCTGAAAGCTGTAACGGCCGTCGGCAGCGTTGGCGTTGCCTGCCAGATCCTTCACCGCACCCGACCCAAGTTCCACGATGTATTTCGTGAAGATGTTCAGGTCGGCTGTGGGGTTGAGGGTCAACGTGCTGCCGGAGACGGTGGCGTTGGCTGCAGTGAAGGTCTCCACCACCTTGCCGTCGGCGGTCTTGAGGGCAACGGTGCCGGACCCCCTCATGATCGACTCATCGAAGCTGACGGCCAAGTTGCTTCCCACAGGCACCGCCTTGCCGCCAGATGGCGGGGTGAGGATCTTGAGTGCGGGAGGCTGAGTATCGGTGGGGCCGAATGCAGGTACGGTGACGTCGGAAAACGACAAAAACTCGATGTTCAACAAGGTGTCAAAACCGCTGACACCGTCTCGCGTCTCCACAAACACCTTGCCGAAAGCGGCGCTGATCGCATAGGCGGAGATCGGGCCGTCGAAAGCTGCCGTATCGGTGCCGCCACCCCCATTGATCCAGTCGTTGCCCCGCCCACCCTTGAGCAGGTTGTTCAGCGCATTGCCCAGCAGCACGTCGTCCAGCGCCGAGCCGGTGGCGTTCTCGATCACGGTGGACGAGGGCAGAGCGAGGTTGTCCACGCCCGCAAAACCACCTGGGGACAAGCCAATGCTGCTGAAGCGTCCTGGCTGCAGGTCAATCGATACCGGATAGGGCACATCGGAGGCATCCAGGGTGTCCGTGCCACCATCGTCAATGAGGGTCGTCTGAGATGCCGCGGCGGCACCCGACAATCGGTACACCGAGTCCCCGGCTGACAGGGTGCTGGCGCCATACAGGTAGCGCAAAGCGTTGACATCCAGCGGCCCCCAATCGGCGCGGAACAGCCCATCGGGAGAGGGCGTCTGCGACATCACCGTGAGCGCGGTGCGGTCATGCTGAGTCATCAGCTGCGTGGTCCAGGTGTCTCCTGAATCCACATTGCGCGGATGGCGCAGCCCCAGCGCGTGGCCGATCTCGTGCAGCAGTGCGGCTCGCCCTGCGCTGCCCGAGCTCAAGTCCAGCATGGACTCCACGTCCATCCAAACATCACCGGCAGCGTCTCCGCCTTGCCCGGGCATCGTGGCCACTCCCTTGGTGGCCGCCTGTTGGCTGACACCGAAACGCAACTGGCCCACTGTGGTGCCGTTCTCTGCCGCTTCCGTGAATCGCAGGCCGCAGATCTCAGCGGTACGCGCGAACAACTCGCGCACCAGCTGCTGCTCGGCCGCATTGAAGGCTCGGAAGCCCGTGGCTCCTGCGCCAGAGGCGGGGGCCTGTGTGACGAAACTGAAAGTCAGCGAGACAGATGTGCCCAACGCCTGGGCGGCATTCCAGCGCATCGCCCCGCCGGCGGCCACGGCCTCGCGGGCCATGGTGTCCTGGCTGATGAAATCAGCGAACATGTACCGGGTCGTCGCCGCATCGGAGGACCAGGTGGCTGCGTCCACCACATCGAAGTATTCGACGTCCTGCAAGGTGTAGGAAAGGCCCGTGCCGGTCTTGGGCTTGATGGTGACCCCACGCCCGTCTGCCGACACCGTGATCGAAAGATCAGAGAGGACCGGGTTTCGCGAGGCCATACCCTGCCCCGGGAGGAATTGGCCCCATTTCAGATCTACGCCGTCAAATCCAAGACCTCCGAGGAAAGTGTCGTCTCCCCCGTTCGGCCAGTAGTAGTCATCTCCAGCGCTACCCTTGATCCACGCGTTGGCAGCACTGCTGCCTTGTACGCCGTGAATGCCGATCAGCGTGTCGCGCCCCCCCAGGCCGTCCTCCGCCCAGCCCTCTTCCAGGTTCACTTTCAGGTTGGGGCCTGCGTCCCAATAGGCCACATTCATCCTCAGCCAGGGCTCCCCGGGCTTGATCAACTGCTCTAGGGTGTCATTGCCTGGTCCGCCAATGGCTGTGCCGGAATAGAGCTTGATGGTGTCATTGCCGGCCAGGCCGAAGACGTTGTTCCATTGGGTGCGCTCTGCTTCAGGTTGGACGTAGGTATCCGGCCCTGTCGTGAGGTTGATGTCAGCCATGGATGGGCCTCACGCGAGCAGCAGGGGAATGGTCTTCTGCGAGAAATTCGCAAGATGCGGGAACACGTCCGGCCACCTTGACGGCTCCAGCCCCATCCACTGCATCAGTGAGGCGGCGAATTGGTCTGTCGAAGTGGTTGGCACGTGACGGCCGTTCTTCGCCTGGTCGCCGTCATCCGGACCGCCGAGCAACGGGCTTGGGAAGTTGCCCAGCACCGTGCCCCCGGCCACAGGCCCCCCAAAGGCCCAGAAGTGGTTGCCCCAGGCGTGCTCGCTGCCGCCGCCTGAGCCCGGCCGGACTGTGCGACCAAAGTCGCTCATCACTGCGGTCACCACGTTCATGTCGAGTCCGCTGGCCCGGTTGGCCGAGTCGAAGGCCGCCAGGGCTTTGGCCAGGATGGGCAACTGCGCATCCTGCGTGCTTGGGCCACCGCCGCGCTGATTGGCGTGCGTGTCGAACTGGCCCCAGTCCACAAAAAAGATCTGCCGCCGGTAACCCTGCGCCTTGAAGTAGGGCAGCACGGTGGCAATGCTTCGCAACCGCGTCCCAAGGCTTCCGTTTGAATCCGTTCCAAAGTCTTCTGCCGGCGCACGTGACTGCATCAGGGCCTGCGTGAAGATGGTGGAGTCCGCCAGGGCTGAGCCGTACGTACGGGCGTACTCCTGCTCGTAGGCGTTGCTGAACTGCCACCGGGCCATGCGGTTGAGCACTTGCACGTTCTGCCGCTCCGGGTAGGCCAGGTCGCCCCACCCCCAGTAGCGCGGGCCATCGCTGGCCATGAACGAGACCTGCGAGGAGCGACCAAGCACCAAGGTCCGTTCGGTGCTGGTCGTGATGGCTGACAGGCCATGGCGCAACGTGGTGGGCAGCGCCTCGAGGGTACGGCCTCCCCAACCGCTGAGATCATCGCCTCCCGTCCAGCCCTGCTGCATCATGACCTGATCAAAGTGCGACAGCAGAAACGGTGGTACGGCCACAGCGTTGTCGCGCACCTGACCGGCCGAGGCCGGGACGACGAGCGGCCCCACGTTGGCTATGAAAGCCATGCGCCGCTGTGTGTACAGCGATTGGATGTCTGCAAGTCCCGGGTGCAGCCCGAAGGTGTGGCCGGCTGCAGTGCCCGGCAGGTTGACCAGAGAAGCCTTGGGCAGGGCGAGATTGGCGCGTGCGGTCTGGTAGTCGCTGTAGCCGCCGTCGGTGGGCACCAGGATGTTGTGCCCGTCGTTGCCGCCGTTGAGAAACACGACGATCAAGGCACGATAACTTTCATCACCGGCCCGACTTTGGGTGGGTGTGCCGCCCAAGAAGGACGTGCCCAGGCCCATGGTGGCCAGGGATGCTGCGGTGGCAAGCAGCTGTCGGCGGTTCGTGGTCATTTCATGACTCCGAAGGAAGGGGTGGCCAGAGCGAAGCCCAACATGACCATGGACCAGTTGCCCGCATCAAAATTCCCGCTCCCTCGAGCCTCCGCGTTCAACTGGTCCAGCGTGGAGCGAAGGGAGGGCGGCATCGCGCCGCGGAAGTAGCGGGCCGATACAAGCTCTATGTAGGCTGTGGATGACTGAGCCATCGCGTTTGAGAACTCGGCAAGATTGCAGCCAGCTGCAACCTGGGCGTTCGTTCCGCTGATACCTGACAGCAGGTAATTCGGATCCCCGTATCGACCGACGAACTCGTTGGCGTTGAGCAGTTTCTGCTCGGGCGCCAGGAGGTTGCTGCCCGGTGCGCGGTCCGTGGGCGCGTAGAAGCCGAAGACGCTGCCCGGCCCGAAGGGTCTTTGGCGATAAGGGATGAACTCCCCACCATCGCTTTGTTTGAAATTGCGCTGACAACCGATCCCGCGGACAAACGCCATGTGCTGCAGGAAAGGCTCTCGGAACTTGCCGTCCATCGTCTGGGCTCTTGCTGGGTCATCGCCTCGTCTTGCTTCAGAGTCCAGCAAGATGGCCTTGACCACGGCCTTGAGATCGCCCAACTCGCCGCGTCCGTTGTCCTGGAACACGCGCGCAATCCTTGAAACATATTCAGGACTCGGATTGCTCTTGACCAAGTGCTGAATGAGTCGCGTGCTGATGAACGGAGCCGTGTTGGGGTGCGCGACCAGCAGATCAATGGCGTCATCCAGGTCTTTGGGGGCCGCCTGGCCCGCCGCGAAGGTGCGGCCCAGCACCTTCTTCTGGCCGCTGTCTCGCTCCGGTGCCCACTTGCTCGGCACCATGGGCGTGTCCCAGCCCGTGCCGTTGTTGCCATTTGGGTCGGCTGGGTCGTAGGTCCGCGTCCAGCCGGTCAGTACCCGGGCCAGTTCTTCGACATCGGTTTGGGAGTAAGTCTCGACAGCTCTGCCCCTCGCATCTCGCTGCAGCGTGCCGTCCAAGTTCAACTTGACAACGCCTACGGAGAAGAGTTGCATCAATTCCCGGGCGAAGTTCTCATTGGGCGCGCAGTGCGGGCACTCAGCGCTCTTCGGGCGATTTTGATCGTTGTTGAGAAAGAAGCCCATGTGCGGGCTGATCGAGGCCTGCGTGAGGAGCTCCCGATAACTGCCGAAGCTGTGCTGGTGCAGAAGGTTGAGCCATGCCACATGGCCGAAGGGATCGCCAGTGCTGAGGCTGGCCACGAGAAAGTTGCTGATCGACCACACGGTCCGCCGCCGAAGCTGGTCGGGTTCGGTCAGCGTCTGGTTCATCCAGGTCGCGATGGGGAAATTCCAGACCTCGGGCACCGCCGGTATGGCGCGGTTGCGCACCTTGGTCGGGCCTTCAGGAATCTTCGTGTAGGGCAGCGCGAACTGCTCGTCGATCCACTGCTCGAAGCCTTTGGTTCGGATCTCTTCGATGAGTTTGGGCGTGGCGCCGAAGGTGGCCTGGTCGGCAAATCGCGCTGCGGCGTAATAGCTGACCTTGTAAGCAGCGGGCGTGATCTGTCCAGAAGACGCCACGAGCTTGCTGGAGCTTGCCTCCCCGCCATCTGAGCAGCTCTGCAGCACGACGGTCCCGCAGACCAGGCCGATCGCCAGCAAGCTTCTGTAAAGAGGTCCAAGGTTCTTGGGCACCCACATACGTCTTTTCCTATGTGTGACAGACTCTATCGCCACGGCAATCTGGTGCTTCGGCAGGCATGCCCGTAGGCATTGCCCTGAGCGAGGACTTTTGGGAGATTGCCGAATTGGCTACGCCTCAGTATGGGTCCCAGCTGTCTGTTGCCCGCTCCCATGTCCATGGGATGCGGGGCTGGCTGATTGTTGTCATGGTGAGGAATGCAAGTCCAAAGGAGCCCTCAGTGGTGAGCGTTCAGCCGATTCGCGTGGTGCTGGTGGAGGACGACGAGCGCATGAGATCGCAGTTGGCTGCCGTGGTGAGCGCTGATCCCCGCCTGATCCTGATGGCGATGTTCGATCGCATGCGCCCTGCGCTGGCCTGGCTGGCCGAGCACACGCCAGACGTGCTCTTGGTGGACCTGGGGCTTCCTGATGGATCTGGGCTCGACCTGATCCGTGCCTGTGCGCGCTTGCATGACCACTGCGAGATCATGGTGGTGAGCATGTTTGCGGATGAAGTGAATGTCCTGGCGAGCATCGAAGCCGGCGCCCTGGGCTACGTTCACAAGGACGCCGCAGACACCGATATCGTCGAGGCCATCCTCAGCATTCGATCGGGCGGATCGCCCATGAGTCCATCCATTGCCCGCCGGATGCTCAAGAGAGTCAGGTCAGCACCAGGCGCCGGTCAGACACGGCCGGCGGCTTCATCAGCGGCAGCGGCACTCACGCCACGCGAAACCGAGATCCTCAACCTCATCTCGCGCGGTTACAGCTATCAGGAGGTGGCTGACCTCCTGCACATCATGGTGTCTTCCGTGCAGACCCACATCAAGAGCATGTACCGCAAGCTCGCGGTCAATTCGCGCAGCGAGGCCGTGTTTGAAGCTCGAGCCCTGGGTCTGTTGCAAGACCCCAAGCGACGTGAGCGTTGAAGCATCGATGCGCCGGGGGCCGCTGCGAGCTCTGTACAGATTCGCCGCCCAGGCGATGTGGCTGGTGTTGGCCACGTTGTCGATCGCGCGTGCCGAGATTCAAGAACTGAAACCGGAGACCCTGACCGTGCAGGTCAGGGGCAAGCCGGCTCGGCTCTTGGACGCGCGCCTGCCCTTTCACTGGGATGCCCATTGCCAGGGCGAGGAGGGGGCGGCACGCTTGGAGATCCGCTTCTCACGCCCTCCAGGTGCACAGACCCAGGCGATCCTGCTGCCACGCATTGGCAATGGCTATTCGGTCGAGCTCAACGGTCTCTTGCTGGTGCAGCAGGGCATGGACCGAAACCCTTGGCAAGACTTTGGAAAGCTTCCCCGGTGGGTGACCTTGCCCACAGCGGCGCTGAAGGAGTCGAACCTCCTGCAGATCAGGATTGAAGCGCAGCAAGGGCGCAAGGCGGGCATTGCACAAGTGCTGCTTGGGCCCGAGGAAGAGATTCGCAGCCTGTTCGAAACCCAGCGCGCCTGGCGGGCCGATGGCGCGTTGGTGGTGGCCACGGCGAGCGCGACCTTGGCGATGTTCGGGTTCATGGTCTGGGCGCGTCGCCGAGTGCGTTTCTACCTCGTGTACGGTCTGAGCGAGTTGCTCTGGGCTTTCGCGATGTTGGACCCGCTGTTCGAAAACACCTTTCTGCCTTGGCCGCTGTGGGGTGTCGTAACACTGTCTGCGCAGGCCTTGGCCGGGATGTTGATCTGCAGGTTTGTGCTGATCGTGGCGGGCGTCACCTCGGTTTGGCCCACCAGAGCGACGACCCTGATGCTGGCGGCGACGGTGCCCTTGCTTGCGCTGGCCTTGTCGGGCGGCCTGCCCGTGCTGGAACTCCTGTTGCTGTTGGCCTCTCAGGCTGTGGGCATTTGGGTGATGGTGGTCGTCATACGCCGTGGCATTCGGAGCAACGATGTGGAGTTGAAGGTGCTGGCCGTGGCGATGGGTTGCCTGCTGCTGGTGCTGGCTCGCGATGTCTATGTCCTGGTCTTGCGCCCCTACGCAGGTCTGTTCGGCAACTGGGGGAGTCATTACGGGCACTACCCGTGGCTGCGTTTTGGCTGGATGATTTTTGGCGTGGTGCTGGCTTGGGTTCTGGCCAACCGGCTGTGGCGAGACGCCCGCGGCATTGCCGAGGCCAATGCCGAGTTGACGGCACGGTTGCATGCCCAACAGCAGGCGCTGGAGGTCGGGTTCCGGCGGGATGCTGAGGTCAGAAAGCACCAAGCGCAGGCTGAAGAGCGGCAGCGCCTGTCACGCGACATGCATGACGGCCTGGGGGCTCATCTGGCGGGTGTGCTCAGAGTGGCACGTCAGGAGGCAACGACGCCGCCCGGGCTCGTCGTGCTCCTTGAAGAGACCATGGACCACTTGAAGCTGGGCATCGATGTGATGCATGCCCCAGACGCATCCGTCGAGTCCTTGTTGGGCTCATTGCGCTACCGCCTGGAACCCAGGCTTCGGGCCGCAGGCCTGAAGTTGAATTGGTCTGTGGAGGAGTTGCCCGAGTTGGAGGGCTGGACGGTGGACCATGCCCGCCATGTCCAGATGATCTTTTTCGAGGCGTTCTCCAACATCGTGCAGCACTCGGGCGCGACCGAAGCGTGGTTCACGGCGACGCATGAACCCGGGCAGGGCCAATGCCGCATCAGCCTGCGGGATAACGGCAGCCCACGCCTATCGCTCGATGAAGAGCCCCCGCAGGCCGGCCATGGCCTGAGGAACATGCGCTGGCGTGCCGAACATCTCCAGGTGCCGCTGCGGATCCAGTTCGGATCAAAGGGAACAGTTGTGGAACTTCAATTGAGATGCAGAGCCCCTGACTGACTCGCCCGAGATGATCGCGGGAGGGCAACTCCTCAAGATTCACACATGCTGGTGGCGCTCACCCGCCCGGCGGCACTGTCCCGATGATCTGCACGATCTTGTCGATGGCGGACACGTCGGTGTCTGGCGTGACGCTGCCGATCACCCCGCGCAGCGTGGTCAGGTTTTCGGTGGCCACGCCCATCTCCTCGGTGAAGTAGCGGGCCACGGCCAGTTGGTTCTGGAACTGCTTGGCTGTCGCGCCCCAGGTCGGGTCGGTCAGCGGCTTGCTGGCCAGATTGCCGAACACGGTGAAGAGCATCTTGCCGCGGCTCCAACCGATGCCGAGTGCACCATCGATGTCATCAATGGCGGACTGCTTGACGGCTGCGCTGGCGCTGTTCTTGACGATGTTGTTGACCAACTGCGTGGCCAGTTCGCGGTTGGACATCGTCGTAGGGTAGACGCTGGTGAACTGGGTCTTGGTGGTGAAGATTTCGACGATCTGCGCCACGCTCAGCCCATAGTTCACGGCCTCGGCCAACTGGCCCATGTAGCTGGCTCCCGGTGCGGCGGCAAAGGCCACCACGAAGAAGTGGTACAGGCTGTCTTGCGTCGC
>CAISJH010000415.1 GCA_903885585.1 uncultured beta proteobacterium | reverse complement strand
TGCAGGCCGGGCTGAGCTACAACGAGGTTGGCCGCGCGCTGAAGATCTCCAAGAGCGTGGTCGGCAAGTACGTTTCACTGGCCAGAGTGGCGGGCGTGGACTGGGCGGTGGCCCAGGCGCTGACCGACGACGAACTCGAAGCCCGGCTGTACCGTCCGCCATTGCCCCGATCGAGCTACCAGCTCACGCCCGACTTCGCCGCCGTCCACCAGGAGCTCAAGCGTCCGGGTGTCACCCTTCAACTGCTGTGGGAGGAGTACGCCGCGGCCAACGAGTTGGCCTACAGGTACACCAGCTTCTGCGTGAAGTACCGCGCCTGGGCGCAGTGCCTGAAGCGCTCGATGCGCCAGACCCACCTGGCTGGCGAGAAGCTGTTCGTGGACTACGCCGGCCAGACCGTTCCACTGGTGGACCCCAGCACCGGCGAGATCACGGCCGCGCAGATCTTCGTGGCCACGCTGGGCGCGTCCAACTACACCTATGCCTGCGCCACTAGGCGCCAGACCACCGCCGACTGGATCGGCGCGCAGATCGGGGCCCTGGAATTCTTCGGCGGCGTGCCGCGCTTGATCGTGCCCGACCAGGCCCGCGCGCTGATCAAGAACCCCGACCGCTACGACCCGCAGCCCAACGCCCTGTACGACGAGTTCGCTGCCCACTACGGCTGCGCCTTGCTGGCCGCGCGTCCGGCGCACCCGCGCGACAAGCCCAAGGTCGAGAACGCCGTGCTGGTGGTCGAGCGATGGATCCTGGCGCGGCTGCGCAACCGGCGCTTCTTCAGCTTGTCCGAGCTGAACCAGGCTATTCGCCAGTTGCTGGTGGATTTGAACCAGCGCCCCTTCAAGAAGCTGCCTGGCTGCCGGCGCAGCGCCTTCGAGGCCCTGGACGCCCCGGCGCTGCGGCCGCTGCCTGCCCATCGCTTCGAACTGTTCAGCTGGAAGACCGCCAAGGTCAACATCGATTACCACGTCGAGTTTGAGCGCCACTACTACAGCGTGCCGTACCGTCTGGTGGGCCAGGTGGTGGAGTTGCGAGTCACCGCCAAGCTGGTGGAGGCCTTCTGCGCCCACCAGCGTGTGGCCAGCCACGCTCGAAGCGCACTGGTGGGCAAACACACGACCGTGGCAGAGCACATGCCCGCGTCGCACCGGGCGCACCTGGAGTGGACTCCGGCCAAGCTGATCGACTGGGGCCGGCGCATCGGCGTAAGTGCGGCCGCTGTGGTGACCTGGCAGCTTGAGCGCCGCCCGCACCCCGAGCAGGGCTACCGCGCCTGCCTGGGGCTGCAGCGCCTGGCGCGCGAGTACACGCCGGCGCGGCTGGAGGCGGCCTGCACCCGAGCACTGGCCATCCGATCGCCGACCTACGGCAGCGTGGCGTCGATCTTGAAGACCGGGCTGGATCGACAGCCCTCGCTGTTCCCCAGTGCCGCGCCAGCGCTGCCTGCCCACGAGAACGTGCGTGGCCCCGACTACTACCACTGACCCATCCTGCAAGGAGAACAACCCATGCTCAACGAACACACGATCAACCAACTTCGCGGCCTGCGCCTGGACGGCATGGTGCGCGCCATCGAGGACCAGGCCAACAGCGCTGCCGCCGCGGGCTTGAGCTTCGAGGAGCGGCTGACGCTGCTGGTGCAGCGCGAGGTGGCCTGGCGCGATGACCGGCGCGTGACGCGGTTGCTGAAGGCGGCGCGGCTGAAGGTCAGCTCGGCGTGCGTGGAGGACATCAACTGGCGCGTCAGTCGGGGCCTGGACAAGTCGCTGGTCACGGCGCTGGCCGGCTGTGACTGGCTTCGCCACGGGCAGAGCCTGCTGATCACGGGCGCCACCGGTTGTGGCAAGACGTGGCTGGCGTGTGCGCTGGCGCATCAGGCGGCGCGCTCAGGCTTCTCGGTGCTGTACACACGGGCAGCGCGCCTGTTCGACGAGTTGCAGGTGGCCCATGGCGACGGCAGCTTCGCCAGGCGTCTGGCACAACTGGCCAAGCTGGACCTGCTGGTA
>CAISJH010000414.1 GCA_903885585.1 uncultured beta proteobacterium | reverse complement strand
GCCCTCATCCTCACCGACATCCAGATGCCGGGCATGGACGGCTTCGAGCTCATGGCCCGTTTGCAGCAACACGAGCAGACGCGCGACATCCCGGTGATCGCCATCAGCGCCGATGCCCTGCCCGAGAGCGTGGAGCGCGGCCGGCAGGCCGGCTTTGCCGATTACCTCACCAAGCCGGTGGAGATGGGCGCGCTGCATGCGGCTATCCGCAAGGCGCTGATGCACCAGACGCCATAACCGCCGGGTTGTGGGGCGGTCGCAACCAGCGGGGCCGCGCTGAGGGCTCAAGGAAAGCTCCGAGGTAAAAAGGGGCTTTCTTCGGCTATGGTTGCGCTTTCAAGCTCGTTGTCAAAAGCCCCTCTTGTCCATCCCCGACCTTGACGCTTTGACCCGCGCCACGCGAGTGGCACAGATCCGGCTGCACGGCAAGAGCTTGAACTACCTGCCCGCAGCCGCTTGTGCAGTGGCGCTGACCCTGGCGGGCTCGCTGTGGCCGCTGGCGGATGCCGAGCCGCTGCTGAATTGGCTCGCAGCGGTGGCGCTGGCCGTCATGCTGCTCCTGGGCCTGCACTGGGCACAGCGCAAAGGGGTGGGCCTTCAACCTGCTGACGTAAGGTGGCTGCGCAACTACCGTATGGCCATGAGCTTGCAGGGCCTGGCCTGGGCCGGCTTGGCGCTGGTCATGCACCGACTCCCCGAAGGGCCCGCGCACGATGCCATCGCCTTTGCCTGCATCGTCATGATCGCCGGCTGGGTCACCACGGGCTCCTTCGACCGCGTGGCCGTGTGTCTGGTCGCGCTGCCCACCTTGCTGCCTGTGGTGCTGCACTTCTGGATCCATGGCCACGAGGCGAGCCCGGTCGCCCTGGCCAGCACAGCATTGGTCGGCGCCTTGATGGTGCAGGCCGCACAGCGCGGGCACCGCGCCTTTGTCCACTCAGTGGAGCGTCGGCTGGCGGGCGATCAGGCCGCCGACCAGGCCCGGTTGCTGGAGCAACTGCTGCAGAACACCGAGCAGGGCGTCTGGTTCCTGGACAACAACGGCCTCACCACCGACCTGAACGCCGCCATGGCCCGGCTGCTGGGCCGCCGGCGTGAGGAGGTGCTGGGGCGCTCGGTGTTCGACTTCTTCTCGGGCGCAGACATGGCCACCCTCCACCGCCAGCTGGAGTTGCGCAAGCAAGGCCACAAGGAGGGCTACGAGATCGGCATCGTGCAGCCCGATGGACGCCGCATCGAGTGCTTCAACAACGCCACGCCCATCTACGACTCCACAGGCAACAAGATCGGCTCCGTGGGTCTGTGGACTGACCAGACCCCGCTGAAGCAGTCGCTGGTCGAGGCCGACCTCATGCGCCGGGAACTCTTCGCGCTGCTCGACGCCTTCCCCGGCTTCGTCGTGGCCATCAGTCGCGATGGCCACTTCACTTTCATCAACGAGCGCATGGCACAGTGGTACGGGCATCAGCCCAAGATGATGATCGGCAAGCACGTCAGCGAGGTCTCCGCACCAGGGCGATGGCAAGAGATCCAAGGTTGGCAGGCGCGCGCCGACCAGGGCGAAGTGCTGGTGGAGGAGCGCGAGTTTCCTGCGCGGCGCCCCGGCCAGCAGACTTTCTGGATGCAGTCCACCCGCTTGGCCGGCGTGCCCCGCGCGGACGGCTCGCGCAGCTACTACTCCTTTGGCCTGGACACCACCGACCGCGTCAAGCGCGAGGCCGAGCGTCAAGCCCATGCGGCGCAGATGCAGACGCTGCTGACCTCCTTCCCAGGCGGCATCGCAGCCATCGACCACGAGGGCCGCTACGCCTTTGTCAACGAAGTCATGGCGGGCATCCTGCACCGCCCGGCCGAACAGGTGGTGGGGCGGCTGGTCGAGGAGATCCTGCCCGCGCGCGCTGCGCGCCTACGGCAGGAGTTGCTGCTGCTGCAGCGAGGTCAGGTGCTGACCGAGGAGGTGCCAAATCCGCCCCCCGATGGCGGCCCCGAGACCTATTTCCACGCCACCCGCGTGGCCAGCCCGGCGGACGGCAAGGGCCGTTACAACTACTACGCCTTCACCATCGACATCACCGAGCGCAAGCGCGCGGAACAACGTGCCGTTGCAGCGCGCGAAGAGGCTGAGCGGGCCAACCAGGCGAAGTCGCAGTTCATGTCGCAGATGTCGCACGAGCTGCGCACGCCACTGAACGCCGTGCTGGGCTTTGGACAGTTGCTGCAGGACGACCCGCAGCACCCGCTGGCGCCCAGGCAGCTGCTGCACGTACAGGAGATCCTCAAGGGCGGCGAGCACCTGCTCAACCTGATCAACGGCCTGCTGGACATCTCGCGCATCGAGTCGGGCAAGTTCGCGTCGCAACTGGGCCCCGTGCCTGTGACCGATCTCGTCAACGAGGCGCTGCAGCTCATGCAGCCTGTGGCCGGCCGCGCCGGCATTTCGATACCGACCGCACTCGACGCACCGGCTGACCTGCACCTTCGGGCCGACCGCACGCGGCTGATGCAGGTGCTGCTCAACCTGCTGAGCAATGCCATCAAGTACAACCGCGAACGCGGCTCGGTGTCGGTGGAGTGGCTGAGCGAGGCAGGCGAGGTCACGCTGGGCGTGCGCGATACCGGGCCAGGCCTCACCCGCGAGCAGCGTCAGCAGCTGTTCGAGCCCTTCCAACGTCTTCACGCCGAAGGCTCGCGCATCGAGGGCACGGGCATCGGCTTGGCGCTCAGCCGCCGGCTGGTCGAGGCCATGGGGGGTGAGATCGGCGTGGACAGCGAGCCGGGCATGGGCTGCCTGTTCTGGGTACGCATGCCACACGCCAAGCCTGAAGCACCGGATCCACCGCAGCCAACGCCCCCGGAAGGCGACAACGACGCCAGTCCACAGGCCCGGGACATCATCCCGCGTACGGTGCTCTATATCGAGGACAACCCGGTCAACCTGCTGGTGATGCAGGCCATGATCGCGCGCATCCCGAAGCTGGAGATGATCTCGGCAGACGATGGTGCTCCCGGCCTGGAAATGGCCCTGCGAGCGCGGCCAGATCTGATCCTCACCGACATCCAGATGCCGGGGATGGACGGCTTTGAACTGCTGCGTCGGCTGCGCGAGCACGAGGCCACTCGAGCAATACCCGTGGTGGCCATCAGCGCCGACGCCATGCCCGACACCGTGGCACGCGGCAAGTCTGCGGGCTTTGTCGAATACCTCACCAAGCCTGTGCAGATGGACGCGCTGCACGAGGTGGTGCAGCGCCTGCTGGGGCGCTGAACGCCAGTGCAGGCCCGCAGGCCTGCTGAACGTCCCTTTTCAGCGGGCCCGCTGGCGGATGCGCCACATCAGCGTTGCGACGATGCTCAGGTTCAGCAAGTTCCAGCCCAGACCATTGACGAAGGCCGCCGTGTAGGAGCCCGTCCAGTCGAACACCTGACCCGACATCCAGCCCCCCAGCGCCATGCCCAGCATGGTGAACATCAGCACCGTGCCCACCCGTGCGCCGGCCTCGGCCGGCGGGAAGTACTCCCGCACGATGATGGCGTAGCTGGGCACGATGCCGCCCTGGAACAGCCCGAACATCGCCGAGATGATGAACAGCGAGGTCATCGAGTCGAAGGGGATGAACAGCAGCAGCGCCACCCCCTGCAGCACCGAGCCCAGCAGCAACGTGCGCAGGCCGCCGATGCGGTCGCAGATCAGGCCGGAGATCAGGCGGCTGACCACGCCAAAGGCCAGCATCAGCGAGAGCATCTGCGCACCGCGCGCCGCCCCGTAGCCCAGGTCGCCGCAGTAGGCCACGATGTGGACTTGCGGCATGGACATGGCCACGCAGCAGGCCAGGCCGGCCACGCACAGCAAGGCCTGGGCCCGGCCGATGGGCAAACCAAAGGGTTGACCTGATGGCTGCGCCAGAGCGGCGTTGGCGGCTCCCGCCGAGCCCTTGCCACCGGCCGCACCGGCTGCACCCACCGCGCCCGCCACCGCCGCGGGCGGCCGCGGCCTCAGAGCAAGCGCCAGCAGCGGCAGCGTCACGGCGCAAACCACCGCCAGCACGGTGTAGGCGGTGCGCCACCCCGAGGTGTCCACCAGATGCTGCACGATGGGCGGCCACACCGCACCGGCCAGGTAATTGCCGCTGGCGCAGATGCCCACGGCGATGCCGCGCCGCCGCACAAACCACAGCGAGGTGTCGGCCACCAGCGGCGCGAAGGTGGCGGAGCAGCCGAACAGCCCCAGGCCGATGCCGTGCGCCAGCGCAAACAGCCAGATGTTGGGCGCCCACGCCGCCGCCAGGAAGCCCAGGCCCAGCCCGGCTGCGCCGATGAACAAGGGCACAGTGACGCCATGGCGATCAGCGAGCCGGCCCATCAGGATGCCGCCAAAGCCAAAGCCGATCATCAGCATCGTGTACGGGATGGAGGCTTCGGAGCGACCCACACCAAACTCCGCCTGCACGGCTGGCAGCACCACGGCCACCACGTACATCGCACTGCTGCCCACGGTCATCAGGCCGAGGGTGGCCACCAGGCGCCACCAGGCGTAGGCGCTGTCGGCCTCGCGCACGGCGACATGTGTGGAAGTGCTCATGGCTGCGCTCCTGCCGGATTTTCAGACCCTGCCGGCTCAGCCACCTCGGCCACCTCTGAGGCCCAATCCGTGAGCTCACCCAGCACAGCCTCGGCGCGCTCATCGCCGCGCTCCATCGCCTGCTCGGCGAGGGTGTCGATCTGCTGCATCCAGGCCTGCAGCGTGTGCCCGCCACCTGCGCCTTCGTGCAAACGTCCGATGCAATGGGCTTGCCAACGTTCGCGCTCTTCCTGGTTCAGCGTCTGGCCAAAGTTGCGCGCACGGTAGCGAAACAGCAGTTCTTCCAGGCGTCCATCACGGAAGTGCGGGCGCTCGCCGGCCAGGGCTTCGGGGGCCAGGCCGCGCAGGCGCGCCAGGGTGGCGCGGTCGGCATCGCCCACGAAGCCGCCGTAGAGGTCTTCGTCCACGTCCACGGGGCCTTCCTGCGCCAGGCGGGCGTAGACCTCAGGCCACACGCCGGCCATCTCGCCAGTGATGCGGGCTGCGACCTCCGCATGGCGCCAGGCCTGGGCCTTGTCCACGCCCCAGCGCTCGGCCTGCTGCGAGCTCAAGGTGTCGAGTTGGCGGATCACCACCGGCGACTTGTTGAGGTGCAGTGTCTTGATGGGCAGGCGCGTCACGCCCTCGGGCAGGTCGTCCTGGCGGGTGAACATGCGCAGGCGCAGCGTGGCGGCGTCCAGCGTCATCAGCTCGGCCGGGTCGTGCGCCAGGTCCCACACGATGACCTCGTTCTTGTTCTGCGGGTGGGAGCTAAGCGGAAACACCACCGCCAGGCAGCCGCGCTCGGCCGGGTACATGCCCGAGATGTGCAGCACGGGGCGCCCCATCACCAGCTCGGCCTGCACCGCGGCCTTGCTCCGCAGTTTGAGGCAGAAGTCCCACAGCCGGGGCTGGCGCGTCTTCAGCAGCCGGGCCAGAGCGATGGTGGCGCGCACGTCCGACAGCGCGTCATGCGCCGCCTCGTGCGCCAGGCCGTTGGCGGCGGTCAGGTGCTCGAGCTTGAAGCTGGGCTTGCCGTCGGGGTGGCGCGGCCACTCCAGGCCTTCAGGCCGCAAGGCGTAGGCGCAGCGTACGGTGTCCATCAGGTCCCAGCGGCCACAGCCGTGCTGCCACTCGCGCGCATACGGCTCGATCAGGTTGCGCCAGAACAGGAAGCGCGTGACCTCGTCGTCGAAGCGGATGCTGTTGTAGCCCACCCCCACGGTGCCGGGCCGGGCCAGCTGGCGCTCGATCTCCGCGGCGAAGGCGTGCTCCGGGACGCCGCGCGTCAGACACACCTGCGGCGTGATGCCGGTGATCAGACAGCTTTCGGGGTCCGGCAGGCGGTCCAGCGGCGGCTGGCAGTACAGCGTGACCGGGGGCTCGATCTCGTTCAGGTCGGCGTCCGTGCGCACACCGGCAAACTGCGCGGGCGCATCCCGCCGGGGGACCTTGCCGAAGGTCTCGTAGTCGTGCCAGAAGAAGCTGAAGTCCGCCGTCACAGGCGCCGCGCCACCACGCTGCCGATGGAGTAGCCCGCGCCGAAGGAGCAGATCACGCCCAGGTCGCCGGCCTGCAGGTCGGCCCGGTGCTCGTGGAAGGCGATGATGGAGCCGGCCGAGGCGGTGTTGGCGTAGGTGTCGAGGATCAGCGGGGCCAGGTCGTTGCCCACCTCGCCGCCCGTGAGCTTCTTGATCACGAGCTGGTTCATGCCCAGGTTGGCCTGGTGCAGCCAATAGCGGCGTACCTGCGCGGGTACATGGCCCAGTTCGCCCAGATGCTGCTCGATGTGCGCCGCAGCCATGGGCACCACCTCCTTGAACACCTTGCGGCCTTCCTGGCGGAAGGTCTTGTCGCGGGCGTCGGGGTCGGTGTCCTCGCAACGGTTCATGAAGCCCGCGTTGTTGCGGATGTTGTTGGAGAACTGGGTCACCAGCTTGGTGCCCAGCACCTGCCAGCGGTCGGCTGCAGCTGCGGTGTCGGCCGCTTCCACCACCAGCGCGGTGCAGACATCGCCGAAGATGAAGTGGCAGTCCCGGTCGCGCCACTCCAGGTGGGCTGAGGTGATCTCGGGGTTGACCACCAGCACGCAGGACGCCGTGCCGCAGCGGATGGCGTTGACCGCCTGCTCCAGCGCAAAGGTGGCCGAGGAGCAGGCCACGTTCATGTCGAAACCATAGCCCCGTGCGCCCAGCGCCTGCTGGATCTCCACCGCCATGGCCGGATAGGCCCGCTGCATGTTGGCCGCGGCGCACAACACCGCATCGACCTGTGCGCCTTGCTTGCCGGCCGCCTGCAGCGCCTGGCGACCCGCCTCCACGGCGATCTCGGCCATCAGCGAGAGTTGGTCATCGGGCCGCGGCTCGAAGTGCGGCTTCATCCGCTGCGGGTCCAGCACGCCTTGTTTGTCGATCACGTAGCGCTGGCGGATGCCCGAGGCCTTCTCGATGAACTCCACCGAGGAGCCCACCATCGGCTCCACCTCGCCGGCGGCAATGCGCTCGGCGTTCTTCTCGTTCTGCAGCGCCGCGTAGGCGTTGAAAGCCTCCACCAACTCCGCATTGGTGATGATGTGCGGCGGCCGGTACAGGCCGGTGCCGGAGATGACGACGTCTTTCATGCCCGGCAGTGTAGGCAGCCGCCCGCTCGCCGGGCATCGGCGGGAACCCTCAAGCCCGGGTCGGGCGACCGGGCGGCAGAAGCGATCAAGCTTCGATCAACGAGCGCGTGGACCGTACAGCCCGCGCTGGCTGCAGTTCACCCTGGCCCAGGCGGAACACCGAGGTCAGCTCCAGCAGGTGGCGGGCCTGTTCGCTCAGGCTCTGGGCGGCGGCGGCGCTCTCCTCGACCAGCGCCGCGTTGTGCTGGGTGGTGGACTCGATCTCGTGCACGGCGGTGCCGATCTGCTCGATGCCCTGACGCTGCTGCCCGGTGGCCTGGGTGATGCCACCAATCAGACCGGCCACGCGCTGGATGGACTCCACCACCTCGCGCATGGTCGAACCCACCTGGTCCACCTGGTTGGCGCCGGTCTCCACGCGCTTCACGCTGTCGGTGATGAGCCCCTTGATCTCGCGCGCGGCCTCGGCGCTGCGCTGGGCCAGGCTGCGCACCTCGGAGGCCACCACGGCAAAGCCTCGGCCCTGCTCTCCGGCACGCGCGGCCTCCACGGCGGCGTTCAGCGCCAGGATGTTGGTCTGGAAGGCGATGCCATCGATGACGCTGATGATGTCGCCAATGCGGCGCGAGCTCTGGTTGATGCCCTGCATGGTCTGCACCATCTCGTGCACCATCTCACCGGCACGGGCCACCACGGCCGAGGCGTTCTGGGCCAGGTGATCGGCTTCCCGAGCGCTGTCGGTGGTGTGGCTCACGGTAGTGCCCAGCTGGAGCATGGACGAGGCCGTCTGCTGCACGGCGCTGGCCTGCTCCTCGGTGCGGGCGCTCAGGTCTTGGTTGCCCTCGGCAATCTGCTGACTGGCCGTGGCCACCTGCTCGGCGTTGTCGCGCACGCCTGAAGCAATGCGACGCAACTGCTCCTGCATGCGGCGCATGGAGGACATCAACTCGGCGGTCTCATCCCGGCCCCGCACGGGGATGTCGAACGCCAGATCGCCCTCGGCCACGCGACCCAGCGCGGAAACCGCGCGGCCAATGGGCACCGTGATGCTGCGGGCGATGCGCCAGCCCGCCAGCAGCGTGATCAGCGTCACCAGAGCACACAGACCCAGGCCCACCTGGCGCAGCTTGTCGGCATCGGCCGCGACGCCCTCCACCTCCTGACGCATGTCGCCCGTGGCCTTGTCCACCAGTTGCTTCATGCCGTCCTGCAAGGCTTCGGCCGCCTGGTCGAAGGGCCCCATCATCTTGTTGCCGGCCTCCGGGCCTCCTTTGACGTAGGCCTCGGCCATGGACACGCCGGCCTTGTAGTAGGCCTCGAAGTCGACTTTGACCTTACCGGTCTGCTGCAGAACGGCCGTGAACCCGTGGGACTGGAGGTAAGCCTCGTAGCGGGCCATGTCCTTGAGAAAGGACTCCCGGCTCTGCGCCGCGCGCTTGAAGCCATCGTCCAGCCCGTCCTGCCCGCGCGTGGCCGAGATGTCCTGCAGGAACTGCTGCACCTGCACCACCTCACGCTGCATGTCCTTGGCCACCAGGGCCATCTCCACCTGCGCCGTGAGGTGCGACTGCACGTCTTCCCGAATCGCCCCAAGCGACACCCACAGCCAGATGGCGAAGACGATGAACAGCGACACCGGCACGGCGGTGCCCACCATCAGACGAGGGCCGATCCGCAGGTTGGTCATCCAGGAGGTGGTAAGGGAGGGGTTGTAGGACGAGCTCATTGGCAGGGAACCGATCAATCGCTGCAATGGTGGGTGGGGATAACGCTAGCGCAGCTAATCACCCTATTGTCAACCCAGGTTTGTCCCCAGCCACTGCCACAGCCAAAAACCAGCCAGAGCCATCAACATCAGTGCCCCCAGTGGGCCCCATGCGCGCCGAATGGCGTCCTGCGGGCTGCCGCGCTTGAGGCCAGTGAACATTGATGCCGGCAGGTTTTCGTGGTGTAGAACACTGGCCACGGCAACGCCCGCCACGTGCAGTGCCACCAGCACCAGCAGAGCTTCAGCCACTCCCTCGTGCAGGTCTTCCAGCAGATGCGGCCCCCAGTCTTCGTAGACCGCCCAACCCGATGCTGTCACCAGCAGGGTCAGCACCAGCATGCCGACGATGGCCAATCCGCCTGCCGGGTTGTGGCCCACGGTATGTTCAGGCTCGCTGCCCAGCAAGCTTCGCAGATACCGCCAAATGGCCTTGGGGCCCCGAACAAAGTTAGCGAACCGCGCATAGCGTGTGCCCACCAGACCCCACACCAGGCGAAACGCCACCAGACCGGCCATGGTGTAGCCCAGGGTCACATGCACCAGACGCCAGCGCTCGGACTCTGCGCTCAGCCAGGCACCGGCAAAGCACAGCACCATGGACCAGTGGAATACGCGCACCGGCAAATCCCATACGAGGATGCGCTGTGAATCCGCATGGGCCTCAGCCGATAGAGGTCCCGGTTGACCGTCGAGCGCCAGCTTTGAAGACGCTTCACTGCGGAATTCGGACGCGGTGCTCATCAAAATCTCCTTGATTCGCCTGCCGGTGGCAGGCTACGCAATTGGCCTGGCTGCCCACCGATGGACGGCTCCAGATGGCAGCCGGCAACTTGCGGTGCTCACGGGTGAACCAGGTGGAGCGGGTGATACGGTCTTGAGGCGGGGCCTCTTGTACCTTCTTGTAGGTGCCTGCATTGCCTTTGAGATAGCGAGACAGGGCCTGCTGCTCATCTGGGCTCAGCGAAGCGTCAGCCCCAAAGTGGCGCGACAAATCCTGCATTAACCGACCCCACGAGGCTTCGGGCAGCAGCCCCGGTGGGTAGGCCAAGTGGCAGGACCCGCACTCCTGGCGGTACATGGGATTGGAAGGCGCCTGCAAGCTGGCTGCGCTGTCCGCCCAGGTCAGGCCAACGAAGATGCTCAGTAGCAACCCAAGAGCGGCACGGCCGTACCGTCTCATATTCATTGAAGGCTTTGGCCGAGCTTGAGAGCCGACCAGCTGAGGTCTCGTGAGGATGGGCAGATGCATGGGAAAGACTCTGAATCTTGAGATGTCAGGGCTTCAACGTCACCAGCCAAGCCAGCACGTCCGCCTTCTCTGCTGGCGAGCATTCCCGGCCCAGCACGTCGTTGCAATTGCGGCGGAACCACTTCTCTGTCTTCGCTGCGTCACTGAAGCGCTCCACGTTGAAGGCCGGCGCCAGAGGCTGGATCACCTTGCCTGTGGCCGCGTGTCGCCCCGGCTGGCCGGGCGATGCGGTATGGCAAGAAGCGCAACTCCACTCTTTGCCGTGACGTGCCAAGAAGAACTGCTGGCCACGTGCCGCGGCGGCGGCGGTGCCGGACGCCGCGGTGTACTGGGTCAAGAGGTCCTGGGGTGTGGCCGCCCGACTGGGCGCAATGAGACATAGCGCCAGACCGAGGGCGGGCACTACCTGACTTCGCCCAGCAAGCCTTCGCGTCGTCTGACGAAACTGCCTATCCGCGGGTCGGTGTTTGTCGAACATTTCAATCCCGCTCGATCTTGCTGGCCTCTAGCACGCCGGCGGCGTACAGGCCCTTGACCTCTACAAAGACACCCACAGTCAAGGCCTTGGCATCCAAGCCTTTGAAGACGGTGTTTGAGCCGTACCGCACGGTGACCGAGGCTGGTGCAATGGCCACACCTTCCACCTTGAAGAGCGTGAGGTCAAACTCGCCAGTGCGGACGGCCGTGACACTACCCTTCGCCTCGACGAAGACCGCCCCCGCCGCCGGAGGCGTGGTGCCGTCGCTGGGCTTCACGCCGGCCACAGGAGCTGCAGCGCTGCAGGCACCCTCACCTTCAACCTTCGTGACCACCAGCACCCCGGCCGCATTGAAACTGCCCTTCAACTCCACTGGCTGACCGGGCAGCAGGCAGGTCAAGGCAGAGCGCTCGAAGTACGCGCCTGCGACGTCGGCACGAAGTGGACCAGACACCCAGCCGCCCGCCGGCCCCTCGACCTTGAAGGGCGTGACCTCGACCAGAGAACCTGCAACGCTGACCACACGGGCCTTGACCTCGGTAAGTGATGCGCTGCTTCCGGCGCTGCCAGCGGCGTTCTTGGGCGCCCCATCGATCTCGACCACTTGCGCTGTCCAGCCCGCGCCGGCAGCTGCCAGGTGTAACTCGAGTCGCACACCCGGCTGCACCAGCGTCAAGGTCCCGCGATCGAAGCGCGCGCCCGCCAGATCCACCGAGACGGAGCCCACCGGTCCTCCCGCCTGGCTGCGGTCAATGTCCAGCGTGGCCACCGAGCCGTTGACAGCAGAGACCTTGCCTTTGACCTCAACCCAAGCTGCCGTACCCGCGACATTGCTGTCATCCTTGACCGTGCGCGCCAGAAACTGCAGGTCCTGACCACCTTGGCCCGAGACCTTGCCGTACACCTCGACACGGTCTCCCACTGCCGGTCGCCAATCAGCCCCTCGCTTGGAGACATAGCTCGTCTGCGCATCTAGCGTGAAGGTGCGTGTACCCAGCCGGCTGGACTGCAGGCTCAACGAGGTGGCCGACACGGCGGTGACCGTGCCCTCCACCTCGGCGTGCCGGTCGTTCCATTGAGCGAAGTCCGTGTCCCCAGCCAAACGCAGGGCGGGCTTGAGTACCAGCCCCAGCAGCTGGAAGCGCGGCAGGTCAAAGTCCAGCGCCAACACGCCGGAATCGGCCTTCCAACCTTCCAGCTTGAACTCCAGGAAACCACCAGCAGCCTCCAGGGTGACCTCCAAGAGGGAGCCATCCAGCTTCTGCAGCTTGGCCGCCGTGCCCACATAGACGCGCAAGGCCGTGGCATCCGCCGGAATCTGCGCAGTGGCAAAGAGCGCGCCGGCACGCTTGAGGGTGGGCAGGTTGATCAGCCGCGCGGGCTCGAACGTGGCCACATCGCTCTGGCCGGATGGGGACACGACCGTGACCTTACTGACTGTGATCCAAACCGCGTCATGTTCCGCAGAAAAGTCATCCGTGAAGTAGAGCGCCGTGGGCTTGGCCGATGCGGGCTTGACGGTGGGCTGATCGGTGCCCGAGCCACCGCCACATGCCACCAGCAAGGCGAAGGCGACGAGTGACAGGACTCCCGCACCTGCCCGCTGGGCAGCACGGGGTGAACCGGCCATATTCCTTACGTTGATGCTCATCTTCATGAAAGACTCCTCATTGATTCGTAAACCCACGGCGCGCAACCCGCCGAGTAAGCCCGCACAGCTCACCGATGCTGGATGGCTCGCGTGGTGTGGGCTTGCAACAGCGCATAGACTGCGCTGCGAACCTGAAGAGAGTCTGAAGATGCTTGGCCGCAGGGCGGCCAGGAGGGCCTCAGAGGCTGGTCTTTGGGGCGTTCCACTCCAGGCGCACATGGGCGCCGGAATCAGATGAGATCAGGTGCAACCGCCCTCCGTGGGCACGGGCCACCAGATCGCACAGCACCAGGCCGAGACCCAGCCTGGATCCTGCGGCACCCTGGGGCGTCACAACGGACCCGAAGTCTGGCGAAGCACCAACCTCCAGCTCGCGATTGAGCTCCGCCTGCAGTCGCTCGCGTTCCGGCTCGGGTATACCCGGGCCGTCATCACGAACGGACACCCAGAAACTGACGATGGGCAAGCCAGCGCGGTTGACGGCGCCGCCCTCGGCAAAGTTCTCAAGTCCCGGTGTGGAGCCCGCCTCCACCACCACCTCGTGTGCGCCGTGGCGCTGAGCGTTGTCCAACAGATTCATCAGCGCCGCGGCCAGGAGATCTGGGTCGGCCGTCACGCTGGGCACACCTCGCCAGTGCAACACGAGCGACTCCACGCCCAAGCGCTCTCCAAGCACCTGCAGTAGCAGGGGCTGCCAGTGGGGTTCGCTTCCGCTTCGGAAAAAGGTCAGCAAGGCCTGCACCACCGAGCGCAGGCGGGCCACGGCATCGCGCGAGCGCTGAAGTCGCGGTGCCAGTCGTTCGTCGGCCTGCAACAGGCATACGGCCAGTTGTGCATCCAGCCCGGCCAGGGGCGTGCGCAAGGCGTGCGCCGCGTGCGCCGAGAAGGCTCGCTCACCCGCCAACCGGCGTGCCAATCGCGCGGCCAAGTCATTGATCGCTCCGCGGATGGGTTCCAGTTCACTGCGCTCGGTAGTCGCCATGCCAGGAGCAGGTCGCCCGGGATCGATCTGGCGCACGGCCTCGGACAGGGATTCCAGCGGTGCTAATTCGCGCCGAGCGCGCCAACTCAGCAACATCGCAGCCACCAGACCCGCCATCAGCGAACCACCTGCAGCCACCATAGTGCTCTCAAACCGAGCCTCGCGACGCTCAGAACCTTCATGAGCCACCAAGACCCACCCTGCCGGTGGATCATCCCTACTGGCGCCCTGACCGGTGGCCGCCAGGGGCAAGCCATAGAGCCGCCATCCCGACGCCGTTTCGGCAAAGCCAGGCTTCGGAGACATGACCAGCGGCGCCACCGGCGCGCGGTGCGATCGCAGCCGCACCTGTCCCCGAGCATCCAGCCACTGCCAGACAAGATGCTCGCGGTGCGGTGGTGCTGCAAGCGTGCCCATCCCGGCGCCTGCAGCCAGCCGGTCGGCATCCAGGCTGATCAGGCCGAAGATCACCTCTGCAGACTCGCGCAAGGACTCATCAAGCATCTCTTCAACTTCGTGACGGACCACGAAGTAGGCCGCCAGCGCCAGCACCACACCCCAGGCGAGCGCGATGGCGATCAACGAAGAGGCCAGGCGGTGGCGAATGGACGGCAGCGACATGACCTTCAGCCTGGTATGCGGTAGCCCAGACCCCGCACCGTCTCGATCAGGCTGCGCCCGAGCTTGCGCCGCAGGTGACTCACATGCACCTCCACCGCGTTGCTGGACAGGTCGCCGTCCATGCCGTGCACAAGAGCCTCGAGGTCCGCCTTGGCCACCAGATGCCCCTGGCGGTTCAGGAGGGCTTCCAGCAGCGTCCACTCGCGGGCCGTCAGTTCGACGGGTACCTCCTGGCGCCAGGCGCTACGGGCCGGGAGGTCCACCCTAACATCGCCCATTTGCCTGTGATGGCCCGCCAGTCCGCTGGTGCGGCGCGCCAGCGCGCGCACGCGTGCCGCCAGTTCCTCTGGTGCGAAGGGCTTAACGAGATAGTCGTCAGCGCCGCTGTCAAGGCCTTGGATGCGTTCGCGCAGCAAGTCCCGCGCCGATAGCACCACTACTGGTGTCACGTTACCGCGCCGTCTCAAGGCCGCGATCCAATCGAGGCCTGATCCGTCCGGCAAGTTCCAATCAACCAGCAGCACGTCATAAGGCTCCTGAGTCAGGGCGCGAACCTGGGCAAGGCAGGTGAACCACTCCACCAGGTGCCCCTCGGCCTCCAGATAGGCGCTCAGGCCTTCACCAAGTAGCGAGTCATCTTCCAGCAGCAACAGACGCATGGTGTCATTGTGCGGGCTGCTGGATGGGGGCTTCACCCAGATAATCGGTTCGACAACTCATTCCACCCACCCTACATCCTCATGCTGCATGTTCCATGCAGCACATCGCGATGCAGTATGCGGAAACCTCCCAGAGACCCAAGCCCATGACCCGCGTCTTCAACTTCAGCGCCGGCCCCGCCGCCTTGCCCGAACCCGTGCTGCGCCAGGCCGCCGAGGAGATGCTGGACTGGCGTGGCAGCGGCGTGTCGGTGATGGAGATGAGCCACCGCGGCAAGGAGTTCATGTCCATCCACGCGCAGGCGCAGGCCCTGCTGCGGGAGTTGCTGGCCATCCCGGCGAACTACAAGACGCTGTTCATGCAGGGCGGCGCCATCGCGGAGAACGCCATCGTGCCGATGAACATGCTGCGCGGCAAGGCGAGCGCCGACTACATCGACACCGGCGAATGGTCGCGCCGCTCCATCGAGGAAGCGGCGCGCTACGGGCGCGTGAACGTGGCGGCGACGTCGAAAGGCAGCGGCTACACCACCCTGCCGGCGCGCGAGACCTGGCAGTTGGACCCGCAGGCCGCCTACGTGCACATCTGCTCCAACGAGACCATCGGCGGCGTGCAATACCACTTCACCCCCGAGGTGGGCAACGTGCCCCTGGTGGCCGACATGTCCAGCGAGATCCTGTCGCGACCGGTGGACGTGTCGAAGTACGGCCTGATCTACGGCGGCGCGCAGAAGAACATCGGGCCTGCGGGCCTGACTCTGGTGATCGTGCGCGACGACCTGATCGGACAGGCGGCGGCGTTCACCCCTTCGGCGTTCGACTACAAGCAGCAGGCCGAGGCGGGTTCCATGTTCAATACGCCGCCGACCTATGCCATCTATATCGCCGGACTGGTGCTGAAGTGGCTCAAAGCACAAGGCGGGCTGGTCGAGATCGAACAGCGCAACATCGCCAAGGCGGGGCTGCTGTACGACTATCTGGACCGGAGCAAATTCTTCGTCAGCCCGGTCGAACCGCGCGACCGCTCGCGCATGAACGTGCCGTTCAAACTCAGGAACGAAGCGCTGGACGAGGCATTCCTCGAGGGGGCGAAAGCGCGTGGGATGGTGCAGTTAAAGGGGCATCGCGTGGTCGGCGGCATGCGCGCGTCGATCTACAACGCCATGCCGATCGAAGGGGTGAGGCGATTGGTGGACTATATGCACGAGTTCGAGGGCAAGCATGTCTGAGCGCAAGCGCTCTGCAATGCCGGTCCCGAGCATCATAGGCGGCGCGCTATCTGCACTTGCAGGAGTGAATCAGACATGAGCAAAG
>CAISJH010000413.1 GCA_903885585.1 uncultured beta proteobacterium | reverse complement strand
TTCTGGACCTTCGCTCAGCAGGCCAAGCGCCAGGGCGCCACGCTGGTGTGCATCGACCCGCGCCGCACCGAGACGGCCGACAAGTGCCACCAGCACCTGGCCCTGCGCCCGGGCAGCGACGGCGCGCTGGCCCTGGCGCTGATGCACGAGCTGATCACGCAGGACCTGCTGGACCATGACTACCTGGCGCAACACGTGGAAGGCTGGCCGGCGCTGCGCGAGCGGGCGCTGCAGTGGACACCCGAGCGGGCGGCCGCGGTGTGTGGGCTGGAGACCGCGCAGATCCGCGAGTTGGCGCGTCTGTACGGCCGCACGCAGCCTGCGGCCATCCGCCTGAACTACGGCATGCAGCGCGCCCATGGTGGCGGCAACGCCGTGCGTCTGGTGGCGCTGCTGCCTTGTCTGACTGGCGCTTGGCGGCACCGGGGCGGTGGCATGTTGCTGTCGGCCTCAGGCTGGTTCGGCCCGGCGGTGGATGCCGCCGCCCTGGAGCGCCCCGACCTGATGCCCCACCCGCTGCCGCGCATCGTCAACATGAGCACCATCGGTGACGACCTGCTGCGCGAGAGCGGGCCCGACTTCGGCCCGCGCATCGAGGCCGTGGTGGTCTACAACAGCAACCCGGTGGCCGTGGCGCCGCAGTCGCGCCAGGTGGTGGCGGGCTTTGCGCGCGAGGACCTGTTCACCGTGGTGCTGGAGCACTTCATGACCGACACCGCCGACCTGGCGGACATCGTGCTGCCAGCCACCACACAGCTGGAGCACCTGGACGTCCACCGCTCCTACGGCCACACCTATGCACTGATCAACCACCCGGCCATCGCGCCTGTGGGCGAGGCCCGGCCGAACACGGAGGTTTTCCGCGCACTGGCGCAGCGCATGGGCTTTGACGAGCCCTGCTTTGCCGACAGCGACGAGGACCTGGCCCGCCAGGCCTTCCGGCCCGAGCAGGTGGACTTCGAGCAGTTGCAGGCCCGCGGCTGGGTGCGGCTGCCCGTGCCCGAGCGTCCCTTTGCCGACGGGGGCTTTCCTACGCCCTCCGGCCGGGCGTGGGCCGATCACCCGCAACTCGGTGTGCCCGACCACATTCCCAATCACGAAAGCGCGGAGTCCGCGCCGGCGCTGGCCGCGCGCTACCCGCTGGCCATGATCTCGCCGCCGGCGCGGCACTTCCTCAACTCCACCTTCGTCAACGTCAAGAGCTTGCGCGACATCGAAGGTGAGCCCCTGGTGGAGATCCACCCCGAGGACGCTGCTGCTCGAGGGCTGTCAGACGGCAGCGTGGTGGAGGTCTTCAACGACCGCGGTGTCTACCGCTGCAAGGCCGCGGTGAGCACCCGTGCACGGCCCGGGGTGGTGAATGGCCTGGGCATCTGGTGGCGCAAGCTGGGGCTGGACGGCACCAATGTCAACGAACTCACCCACCAGCGCCTGACCGACTTGGGCCGCGCGCCGGCCTTCTACGACTGCCTGGTGGAGGTGCGGGCGGCGTGAAGCGCTTGCTGCGCATCCTGGCCGGCTTGGCCTTGGCCACGGCCCTGGGGGGCTGCAGTCTGGGCTACTACGCGCAGTCCGTGGGCGGCCATCTGGACCTGATGCAGCGTGCCCGGCCCGTGGAGCAATGGGTGGCCGACCCCGCCACGCCCGCTGTCCTGCGCGAGCGGTTGGTGCTGGCACAGCGCCTGCGTGTCTTTGCGTCAGACGAACTGAAGCTGCCGGACAACGCCAGCTACCGCCGCTTCGCGCAACTGGACCGTAACGCCGTGGTGTGGAACGTGGTGGCCACGCCCGAGCTGTCGCTGACCTTGCAGACCTGGTGCTTCCCGGTGATGGGCTGTGTGGGCTACCGCGGCTACTTCCAGCGCGCGCCGGCCGACCAGCTGGCGGCCGAGTTGCGTGCGCAGGGGCTGGACGTCAGCGTCTACGGCGTGCCGGCTTACTCCACGCTGGGCTGGACCAACTGGCTGGGCGGCGACCCGCTGCTCAGCACCTTCATCCGCTGGCCCGAGTCCGAGCTGGCGCGGCTGCTCTTTCATGAGTTGGCGCACCAGGTGGTCTACGTGGCCGACGACACGGCCTTCAACGAGTCCGTCGCCACGGCGGTGGAGCGCCTGGGCCTGCAGCGTTGGCTGGCCGGGGCGGGCGCGGCGGCCCAGCAGGAGGCGGCCGCACTGGAGACCCGGCGCCAGGACTTTCGCCGCATCACGGCGCAGGCGCGGCGCGATCTTCAAGCCCTGTACCTCAGCCGCATCGCCCCGGAGGCCCTCCGCGACCGCAAGGCCGAGCGTTTGCTGCAGCTTCGCGAGGACCACGCCCGCCTCAAGGCCGGCCCCTGGCAGGGCTTCACGGGCTACGACGCCTGGTTCGCCCAGGTCAACAACGCCGCGCTGGCCGTGCAGGGGGCCTACGAAGACCTGGTGCCGGCCTTCGAGGCCCTGTTCGAGCGCCAGGGCCGCGACTTCACCCGCTTCTATGCCGAAGTGGCCAGGCTGGCCGCCTTGCCGGCGGCCGAGCGGCGAGCTGCGTTGCTTGCGGCCTCCACGGTGAAGCCCTGAGCGTTCGGGAGAAAACGCCGGGCTGCCCCCAAGTGCCTTTCGCCCCCCGAGGGGGCCTGGGCCGGGCTACTCCCGGCCGTTGGGCGCTCGCGATGTCCGACTGAGCCGCTACGCGGCGGCGGGTCGGGGACACTCGGCGCCCGGGCTGCACGCCGCCACCCCTCACTTCAGGATTCTCCATGCCCGACATCCA
>CAISJH010000412.1 GCA_903885585.1 uncultured beta proteobacterium | reverse complement strand
GGGCCTGGGCCGGGCTACTCCCGGCCGTTGGGCGCTCGCGATGTCCGACTGAGCCGCTACGCGGCGGCGGGTCGGGGACACTCGGCGCCCGGGCTGCACGCCGCCACCCCTCACTTCAGGATTCTCCATGCCCGACATCCATATCCGCCGCGAGCACAACCTGGGCCTGGAGGCCGCACGCTCCGTGGCCCAGCGCTGGATGGATGATGCGCGGGACCGTCTGGGCATGACCTGCGCCTGCACCCCGGGGTCCGAGGGCGACACCATCCGCTTCGAGCGCGCGGGCGCCAGCGGCACCGTCGAGGTTTCGGGTCACTGCTTCGAACTGCGAGCCCGCCTGGGCTTTTTGCTGGGTGCCTTCAGCGAGCGCATCGAGCAGGAAATCACCCGCAATCTGGACGCACTGCTCGCGCAGCCGGGCTGATCGTCCCGGGCCGGGCCCTGAAGCGGCCCTGCCTACAATCCAACGCCCATGTCTAGCAGCGCCGTTGCCATCTCCTTTCGCCACGTCGGCAAGACCTACACCGGATCACGCGGCACGCTCAGGGCGCTGGACGACGTCAGCTTTGACATCGGCCAGGGCGAGTTCTTCGGTCTGTTGGGCCCCAATGGTGCGGGCAAGACCACGCTGATCAGCATCCTGGCCGGTCTGGCCCGGGCCACCGAGGGCTCGGTCACGGTCATGGGCCACGATGTGGTCACCGACTACGCCGCGGCGCGCAAGGCGCTGGGCATCGTGCCGCAGGAGCTGGTGTTCGACCCCTTCTTCAGCGTGCGTGAAACCTTGCGCATCCAGAGCGGTTACTTCGGCGTCAAGGGCAACGAGGCCTGGATCGACGAGGTGCTGGCCGAGCTGGGCCTCACTGACAAGGCGCACGCCAACATGCGCCAGCTCTCCGGCGGCATGAAGCGTCGCGTGCTGGTGGCCCAGGCCCTGGTGCACCGCCCGCCCGTCATCGTGCTGGACGAGCCCACCGCCGGCGTGGACGTGGAACTGCGCCAGATGCTGTGGAAGTTCATCGCGCGCCTGAACCGTGAGGGCCACACGGTGCTGCTGACCACGCACTACCTGGAGGAGGCCGAGGCGCTGTGCCACCGCATCGCCATGCTCAAGGCCGGCCGGGTGGTGGCGCTGGACCGCACCTCGGCGCTGTTGGCCGGCACCGCCAGCACCATGCTGCGCTTCAAGACCGACCAGTCCCTGCCGCAGGCCCTGGCCGCGCAGGCGCGTGTCACCGGCCGCATCGTGCAGCTGAAGGCGCATGACGCGGCCGAAGTGGAGCAGCACCTGGCGGCCCTGCGCCAGGCGGGCATCGCCCCCGAAGACCTGGAGATCGGCCGCGCCGACCTGGAGGATGTGTTCGTGCAGATCATGAGCGGGGCGCACCCGGCCTCGGCGCCCGCGCAGTTGCCCGTCCATCCCTCGCCTGCAGTGGGGCAGGGGGTGGTGGCATGAATGGCATGAGCAGCTTCAGGCTCGAGGGCGTGGGCCCGCTGTTCCGCAAGGAGGTCCTGCGCTTCTGGAAGGTGGCCTTCCAGACCGTGGCCGCGCCTGTACTCACGGCCATGCTGTACCTGCTGATCTTCGGCCATGTGCTGGAAGACCATGTGGAGGTGTTCCCGGGCGTGGGCTACACCAGCTTCCTCGTTCCCGGGCTGGTGATGATGAGCGTGCTGCAGAACAGCTTTGCCAACAGCAGTTCGTCACTGATCCAGAGCAAGATCACCGGCAACCTGGTGTTCCTGCTGGTGACGCCGCTGTCGCCGGCAGCCTGGTATCTGGCCTACGTGGGCGCCTCCATGGTGCGTGGCCTGTGCGTGGGCACGGGGGTGATGCTGGTGACCGTGTGGTTTGCCCCACCGGGCCTGGTGGAGCCCTGGTGGGTGGTGGTGTTCGCCTTGCTGGGTGCCGGGATGCTGGGATCGCTGGGGTTGATCGCCGGCTTGTGGGCCGACAAGTTCGACCAGCTCGCCGCCTTCCAGAACTTCGTGATCATGCCGATGACCTTCTTGTCCGGCGTTTTCTACTCGGTGCACTCCCTGCCCGCGTTCTGGCAGGGCATCAGCCACCTGAACCCTTTTTTCTACATGATCGACGGCTTTCGGCGCGGCTTCTTTGGCGCCAGCGACGCCTCGCCCTGGCTGAGCCT
>CAISJH010000411.1 GCA_903885585.1 uncultured beta proteobacterium | reverse complement strand
GGCGCCCTTGATGAAAGCCTTGCGCAGGAAGAGCGAGAAGCCGGTGTCGCCGTAGCGAGTGAGGCCGCGCTGCATACCCAAGGCAGGAGCGCTCTGCGGTGGATCCGGATCCTGGCTCATGTCGATGCCTGAGGCGTGAGCATGGTGCTGTCGGTCACCCTGGCGCTTGCACCAGAGGCTGCGCGATGCCAGATCGTCTCACCGGAGGAAGTCCGGCGAGATCAGACCCGGCAGGAAGAGAGACACCTGCGGCCATACGATGACCAGCACCAGGACCAGCAACATGGGCATCAGCATGATCATCACGTCCTTGAGCACATAGCCTATACGCACGCCAGCGATGGAGCAGGAGATCATCAGGCACAGACCATAGGGCGGTGTGACAAGACCGAAGGCGAGCGACACGATGCCGACCATGGCGAAGTGCACCGGGTCCATGCCCACCGACTTGGCCAGCGGTTGCAAGATGGCGCCGACGATGATGATGGCCGGTATGGCATCCAAGAAGCAGCCCACCACCAGGAACACGAAGGCGATGAAAAAGCCGGCGCCGATGGGGCCCAGCCCCCAGCTCAGGATGTTGCCCAGCAGCGCCTGCGGGATCTGGTAGTACGCCATCATCCATCCGAAGGCGCTGGCAGTGCCGACGCAGAAGAGCGTCACGCCTGTCAGGCGGCCGGTGTCGAGCAAAGCCCGGTACAGACCGGCCCAGTTCATCTCGCGGTAGACGAACACGGACAGCGCTGCTGCGTACAGCACGGCGATGCAGGCCGATTCGGTGGCCGTGAACCAACCGAAGATCTTGCCGCCGATGATGATGACGGGCGTCATCAGCGCGGGGATCGCCACGGCGAAGGCGATGGCCATCTCCCGCAGGCCGCTGGCGGGGTAAGTGGGGTAGCCGCGCCGCTTGGCGTAAACGTGCACAGTGGCCATCTGCACCAGGCCGATCAGCAGACCCGGGATGATGCCGGCCAGGAACAAGGCCCCGATCGAGGTGGTGAGAACGCCACCCCAGACGATCATCAGGATGGACGGCGGGATGATCACCGCCATCACCGCCGACACCGCCGTGATGGCCACCGAGAAGCTCAGGTCATAGCCTTCCTTGGTCTGGGCCTCGATGAAGATCTTGCCCTGGCTGGCGGCGTCGGCCGTGGACGACCCCGAGATGCCGGCGAAGAAGATCGACAGGACGATGTTGACCTGGGCCAGGCTGCCCGGCATGCGCCCGACCAGCGCTCGGGACAGCCGCACCAGCCGGTCGGTGATGCCGCCGGTGTTCATCAGATTGGCCGTCAACAGGAAGAACGGCACTGCCAGCAAGATGAAGGAGTTGTAGGCGTTGAAGGTCTCCTGCACCAGCACCATCAGAGACAGCTGCTGCTCCATGAACAGCATCGGCACACAAGCCAGGCCGAGCGCCACCGCGACCGGGACCCGCAGCAGCAGCAGGAGAAAGAAGATGCCGAAGAGGACCGCTGCAGCCTGCCCGGGTGCGAAGAGAAGTTGACTCAATGGGGCTCCACACCGAGGGGTGAGCGCAGCGCTTCCCGGCCCATGACAACGCGGGCCATTTGCAACATGTGTTCACCATGGAAGAGGACCCAGCTCGCCCCCAACACCGGCCATGCCACGTGGATGGTCCACAGCGGCAACTCGGCCAGCTCGGAGATGCGGTTGAAGGCGAACTGGGTGAACTCCCAGCCCGCCCACAGGAAAACCAGTGCGAACAGCAGGGTGGCCGTTCCCGCCAGCAGTTCCACGAGGGCGTGCGACCGCGGCGCCAACTGGGGAAACACGTCCACCACGAAGTGCGATCGCTCCCGCATCCCGACCATGGCACCCAACATGATGACCCACACGAACATCAGCCGCGCCATCTCCTCCGTCCAGATGTAGGTCGGCACAAAGGAGGTGTGGCGCGAAAAGATCTGCAGAGACACCGGCACGATCAACGCGGCCAGTGCCACCACCATCAGAAAGCAGAGAAGGCGGTACCAGGCGTCGCTCACGCGACGCCAGAAACCGCGCGGGACGCGGTTCTCCAGGGTCATGCTCGAGACATCAGGCGCTCAGGATCTTCTCGTGCACCGTCGCGGCGTCGATTTCCTTGGCGTAGGCCGCCATCACCGGGTCGACGAGCTTCTTCATGCCGTCGCGATCCCGGAAGGTCACCCGCTTGAGTCTGCCGGCCTTCTCCAGCGTGTCCAGGCGCTGACCGTCGCTGCCGGATTCGAGCTCGCCGCCATACAGGCCCGCCTCCTTGCCGGCCCGGATCACGGCATCCTGCAGCGGCTTGGGCAAGCGCTCAAAGGTCTTGACCGAGAAGCACAGCGGGCGGATGGTGATCGCGTGCTGCGTCATGCTCAGGTGCGGCGCGACTTCATAGAACTTCATCTGCTCCACGCCCGCGGCCTCGTTCTCGCCGGCCTCGATAACGCGGTTCTGGATCGCGTTGTAGACCTCGTTGTAAGCAATGACCGTGGGGGCCATGCCGGCCGCGGCAAAGGTCTTGCTCCAGATGGGTGCGCCTTGCACGCGGACCTTCAGACCCTTCATCTCGGCCAGGTTGGACACCGGCTTGTTGACGAAGATGTTGCGCACACCGCCGCCACCGTAGCCGATGAGCATGACGCCCGCCTTCTTGGCGATGTCGTCGGCGATGGGCTTGAAGAGGTCCTGATCCAGCACCTTCTTCCAATGCGCCAAGTCGCGGAAGAGGAAGGGCGCGTCAATGAAGGGCGCAGCCTTGGAGAAGGTGGACATGTGGGCCGGTGAGGCCACAGCGAAGTCGACCGCGCGGCCTGCGGCCATGTACTCTACGTACTGCTTCTCCAGCCCCAGCGAGCTGTTCTTGTGCAGCACGAAGTTGACCGGCTGGTTGTAGTACTTCTTGATCAGGTCGGCGAAGCGCTGCATCGCCATCGTGTAAGGGTGATCGTCGTTGAACTGCGAGGCCCCGTTGAGCGTGAGCGCCTGCGCCTGGGCGCGGCCGATGATGCCGAAGCTGGACAGGGCGGCACCGGCGGCGGCGGCGCGCACAAGGGTTCTGCGTTGCATGGTGAGGTCTCCTGCGTTGAGGGAATGGCCGCTCCACAGGCGACTCCTTCAAGGACCTGCGCCATCCAGAACAGCGGCGGACCAGTTTAGGCGGCGATCCCACGGTCTTGGGTTACGGCGCTCTCGGGACTTACCCCATGGCGCAACCCATGAAGGGGTGAAGGAGATCATCGCCGACCTTTGGGCTTTGCCGGTCCCGAGTCAGGCCTGGGTGCGCCTTGGTTAGGCGGAAGGTGCCTGCCTGGAACGCATGGAACTGGCGTCAGCTCGGCGCCTGCGCCAGCCGTTGCGCCAGCTCCACCAGCCCCACCGCCTGAGTGCCCTGCCGAACCGCAAACCGCTCGGTGCCGGGGTAGACCGCCCAACGCTGCTCGACATTCAAGTCATCGCAAGCCAAGCCAAAGCCCCGACTGATCGCCGGGGCCGTGGAACGCTTGACCTCGATGGCCATGATGGGACGCTCACCCTGAACCAGCAGCAGGTCGATTTCGGAACCATCGCTGGTCCTGTAGAAGTGGGGAGACACATTCGGTGGCGAGGCGCCGATCAGCGTTTCCAGCACGAAGCCCTCGTAGCTCGCGCCCACGACGGGATGGCCGAGGACGGCATCCAGGTCTCCCAGCCCCAGGAGCGCATGGACGATACCGCTGTCACGCACGTAGACCTTGGGGGTCTTGACAAGCCGCTTGCCCACATTCGCCGACCAAGGCTGAAGACGGCGCACCAGCTGCAAGTCGGCGAGCAGGTCGATATAGCGACCCACCGTGGGCGAGGCCACGCCCAGGCTGGCCGCCAACTGGCTCGCATTCAGCAGGCCCCCTTGCAGATGTGCCAGCATCGTCCACAGGCGGCTCAGCGTCTGGCTGGGCATGCGCGGCGCGAACATGGGGACATCGCGCTCAAGATACGAACGGATGAAGTCGAGCCGCCACTCGTAGCTGCCGCGGTCATCGTGGGCCAGCAGACTGTCAGGGAATCCGCCACGGCACCACAGCGCATCGGGTTCGATGCCCGCCGCGGCCGCCTCCGGACCATCAACCGGGTTCATGTCGAGATAGGTCACCCGCCCAGCCAGCGACTCCGATGACTGCTGCATCAGGTCCAGCGACGCTGAACCCAGCAACAGGAAGTGCCCAAAGCGCTGCCCCTGGGCCCGGCGATCGTCGATGACCCCACGCAAGATGGCGAACAACTCCGGCACCCGGTGGATCTCGTCAATCACCACCAACTTCGGCGCCTGAGCGCGCAGGTAGGCATCAGCGTCATCCAGGCGACGACGATCGGCCGGGCGCTCCATGTCCAGGTACACCGCCCCCGTCGGCCAACTGTCTGCCACGCGGCGCGCCAAGGTGGTCTTACCCACCTGGCGCGGCCCCAGCAACACCGCAGCGGGCACCACGGAGCTGAGGCGGTGGCGGAGGGTGGACTCGATGCGGCGATCAATCATGACCGCAAATTTAACACTTGGTGTTTGATTTGCAGCTTTTAAGACTCGCCAAGGGCGCTCAACTTGGGTCTGCCTTGTCTGCAGACCTTCAGGCGCTTCGCCTCAGGCATCTACCAGGTAACGGCCGACGGCGTCCTCGTTCCATTCGATGCCCGCGCCCGGCCGGTCCGGGATGAGCGCGCAGCCCTTCTCGATGCGCAGGGGCTCCTTCAGAACGGGGTTCGCCCAGTCCACATACTCGAGCCAGTGCGCCGTGGGTGTGGCCGCCAGCAGGTGCGCGCTGAACTCGGGGAAGAGGTGGCTCGACATTTCCATGCCGAACGCGTGGGCGAGGGCAGCAGCGCGCATCCACCCCGTGACGCCTCCGATGCGCTGCACGTCCGGCATCACGTAGTCCATGGCGTGGGCCTGCAGGGCGAGCAGCAGCTCGTGCGAAGAAACAAGGTTCTCACCGGTCTGAACAGGCGTCCGCAGCGCCTCCGCAACCCGGGCGCTACCCGAGAAATCGTTGTGCCGCACGGGCTCCTCGATCCACGCGAGACCCTCGTCATCCAGGAGGCGGCCCCGCAGGATGGCTTCGTTCCAGGTGAGTTTCTGGTTGAAGTCGCTCATGACGGCCGTACGGTCTCCGAGGCGTGACCGCACGGCGCGGACCGCCGCCAGGTCCTCGAGAGGGTCGTCCCGTCCAAGCCGCAGCTTGACGGCGGAGAAGTCCCCCTCGGCGACGAGCGCCTCAGCCTCATCGGCGATGCCCGCCACGCTCTGGATCCAGAGTCCGCAACTGTTGTAGGCCCGTATCGGCCGAACCGAGCCCCCGAGAAGCACCGCGAGCGGCACACCGCGGGCTTGTGCCAGCGCGTCCCACGCGCACATGTCCAGGCCCGCGAGCGCCAGGCCCATCACGCCCGGCGTGTCGATCAATGTGAGCCGCCTGCGGAGCTTGGCATCGAGATCGAAAGGGGCCAGCGCATCGCCGCGGATCAGTGGCGCCAGGCCGGAGAGAAGGTCCGTGACGGGCTTCAGCACGGCAGGCATGAAGGCGAACACGTAGGACCTTCCCGTGATGCCCTCCTCCGTTTCCAGGTCGATCAGCACCAAGGCCGCCATCGGCATCGACCCGGTGGCGGCAGCGGGCGGGCGGCGGAAGGGCACGAGCACGGGGCGTGCGCGCACCCCCCGGATGGTGAGTCTGTCGGTCATGGCGGGGCTCCTTGGGTCAGCGTGCGAGGGGGGTGCCTGCCGCCGGCGTGCAGCTTGGCTGCCGCGTGAACGAAACCGTGGACGGGCGTGAGGGTGCCATTCGACACCCCGAAGGAGATCGAGCATAGATTCATTTGCTGCGACTTCCCATATCTTCCGCGAACCAGTTCACTTTGACCGCTGGCGCAGGCAAGCAGCCCAGGTGTGCCGCTCAGCGGCCAGAAGACCGCCGCGATGCTGCGGGCCTTCGGGGCCACGCTGGTGGAGCATGGCGAAGACTTCCAGGCCGCCACAGAGGACACCGCAGCGCTGGGCCGGCGGACACTGCCATGCGGCCGAAGCAGTGAAGGGCAGCGCCTGCAAGCGACTGGACTTCGGGCAACATCCGTGCATTCAAAGCACCCGGAGACCGCATGTTCCGCAACAAGTACCTGGACCACGCCGAGATCACGGCGCAGCTCAACACCTGGGCCGCGCAGCATCCGGCCGTGGTGCGTCTGGGCTCCCTCGGCCGCTCGGCCGAGGGCCGCGACATCCCGCTGCTCACCATCGGCCGGCAGGGACCGGGCCAGGACGAAGGCCGCCCCGCCGTCTGGGTGGACGGCAACATGCATGCCTCCGAGGTCTGCGGTTCCAGCGTGGCCCTGGCGATTGCCGAAGACCTGATCCAGCTGCACGCCGGGGCCGCCACAGTGGGGGGCAAGCCCTTTCCGGCGCACATGGCCGAAGTGCTGAAGGACACGCTCTTCTACGTGGTGCCGCGCATCTCGCCTGATGGCGCCGAGGCCGTGCTCAAGCAGGGCCGTTACGTGCGCTCCAGCCCGGTGAACGACCGCGTCAACCAGAGTCACGCCCACTGGGTGGCGGCCGACGTGAACGGTGACGGCCACGCCAGCTACATGCGCCAGGAGGACCCGCACGGTGAACTGGTGGAGCTTCGCGACGAGCAGGGCCAGGTG
>CAISJH010000410.1 GCA_903885585.1 uncultured beta proteobacterium | reverse complement strand
CCCTGTGACGGCCGTCTGGGACTGCCGCATGGCGGGCAGCTGGCCCACCACGCGTGAGCCCCTGAAAAGCTTCGTCCGCGACATGCAGGCGCTGGAAGGCCACCAGGGCGTGCTTTCGGTGTCGCACGCGCATGGTTTCGCGTTTGGGGACGTGCCGGAAGCGGGCGCCCGACTGTGGGTGATCACCGATGGCGACCAGGTACTGGCGCAGCGGCTGGCCGCCGACCTCGGGCGGCGGCTGTGGGCCCTGAGAGACTCGCTGCACCAACCTCCCCTGAGCATGACCGAGGCCATGCGCCGCGTGGCCGAGACACCGCCCTCGGTCGGCACAGGGCCGATCGTCGTCGCCGACATGGCAGACAACCCGGGGGGCGGTGCGCGCGGGGACAGCAGCTTCGCGCTTCAGGCTGTACTGGATATGCGCATTGCCAACGTGGCGCTGGGCGGCCTGTGGGACCCAGGGGCCGTGCAACTGTGTTTTGAAGCAGGCATGGGCTCGACCCTGAGCTTGCGCGTGGCAGGCAAGTCCGGCCCGACCTCAGGCAACCCGGTGGATCTGCGCGTCACCGTGCGGGCACTGGCGGTGGAGCATGCCCAGACGGCCTTCGGCAGCCGCAGTCCCTTGGGCGCCTCGGCCTGGGTCAGCACCTCCGAGGGCATCGACATCGTCCTGATCTCGCGTTGCCAGCAGGTCATCGGTACCGATCTGTTCACCGGCCTGGGCATCGACCTGACGCGCAAGCACGCGGTGGTCGTCAAGTCCATGCAGCACTTCCACGCGGCTTTCGCACCGCTGGCGCGTGAGGTGCTGTACGCGGACTCTCCCGGTCTGCTGACCGCCGACATAGCCGCGCTGCCCATCCGGCACCGAGACCCCAACTTCTGGCCCCGCGTGGCGGACCCATGGTCAGGCTCCGGGCCCTGAGGGGCAGTTGCATCCCGCACACCAACCCGAGCGCATAGGCCGAACCCCGTGCGCCTGAATTCAAAGAAGGAACTCCATGTCAGCCATCGATGACCGCCTCGCCAAACTAGGACTCGTGCTTCCGCAGCCGCTGAAGATGCCCCCGGGCACCACGCTGCCCTTTCCCTGGGTCCGCGTGATCGGCCAGCGAGCCCGGTTCTCAGGTCACGGCCCGACGCTGGCCGATGGCAGCGTGGCCCAGCCACTGGGCAAGGTGGGTGGGGACGTCACGGTGGAGCAAGGCTATGCCGCGGCCCGGCTGACAGCCCTGGCGATCTTGGGCAGTTTGCAGCGCGAGTTGGGCAGTCTGGACCGCATCGAGGCCTGGGTTCACATCTTGGGAATGGTCAACTCCGCACCGGGATTCGACCGCCAGCCCTCGGTCATCAACGGGTTCACGGATCTGATCCTTGAAGTGTTCGGGCCACAGGTAGGGGCCCATGCCCGCAGCGCAGTGGGCATGGCGGAGCTGCCCTTTGGCATCCCGGTGGAGATCGAGGGTGAGGTGATGCTGCGCGCGGATTGAGGCTGCACGGGGACCCAGCCAGCATCACCCAGCGCCTGTGGCCCCTGGGCGACGACACGGTGTTCATTCCGGGCCACGGGCCGGAGAGCACCTTCGGGCGGGAGCGGCGCACCAGGCCCTAAGTGTGCGGGACCTGAGGCGCTGTGTGCCTTGAAGGTCGCCTGGTCAGCGTGTCAACGTTAACAGGCGATCACGCGATCACGCGATCAAGGTCAACGCATCACGGGCTGTAAGGATCCGGGTGACTTGATGCCGGCCGAGCGCCAGCAGGTCACGTTTGTCACCCGTGACCAATGCGTCCGCCCGGGACGCCTGCGCCATGGCCAGGAGGAAGTTGTCGTAAGGGTCGGGCGAGATGTCCTGCACAGGACCGGGGTCGACCACAAGGGCCAGGCTGCGAAGGTCGTTGACCATCCGGCCCGCCTCTGCCGGGTGGATGCGCAGCCTGATCGACTCCCGACGTGTGACCGACCGGAACTCCTCAAGTTGAAGCTCACTGGTCACCAGGGTGAACACGCCGTCCCTCCAGGCCCTGTACAGGGTATCGGGTGGGGTGTTGCGGGTGATGAGGGCGGCGATGAGGACGTTGGTGTCCAGGATGAGGCGCATGGTGGAACGCTCAGCGTCCCTCGGGGCTGAGAGGCCCCATCTCCGCACGCACCCGCCCGCAAGCCTCGTCGATGGCGGCCTGCAGATCCTCCGCCGGGATGTCAGCGTGTCGCGCCTTCACGGCCTGAACGGTGCTGTCGAACATGCGCCAGCGGACCGCATCCTCGATGAATTTGGACAAGTCGCCCTTGCGCATTCCCTGGGCGCCGAGGTAGGCCCGCATGGCGAGATCTGTTTCGCGGCTGAAAGTTACCGTCAAGCGAGTGGTGTCTACGGTCGACATGAAAGCACCTGAGTGGATAAGCATCTATCAGTTTATCAACTCAGCCTGCGATGCCCGCAGGTGGGAGCCACCTTTACCCGGGGCGACATTCCGCCGCAGACTCCCTCAGTCCTTGGGCAGCGGCGGCGGAGTAAAGCGCTCGCGCGGCTTGGCTGCCGCTTCGAACAGCGGCAGCACGCGGGGCAGCCGGCCTTCGATGTCCCGCACGCGGTCGGCGCTTGCCGGGTGGGTAGACAGCAGCTTGGGCGGGCTGCTGCCACCGCTGGCCTTCATCATCTTCTCCCACAGGGTGATGCCGGCCCGCGGGTCGTAGCCCGCCTGCGCCGACATGACGAGGCCCAGGCCGTCGGCCTGCGTCTCGTCGCTGCGGCTGTAGGTCAGGCTCAGCAGTTGCGAACCCATGCGCGCGGCCATGTCGCCCACGTCCCCCAGGCCCAGCAGGGCCGCGCCCAGGCGCAAGCCGGTCTGGGTGGCGAAGTTCTTGCCCATCTGCTCGCGCGCGTGCTCCAGCAGCGCATGCGCCATCTCGTGGCCCATGATGGCCGCCGCCTCATCGTCGCTCAGCTGCAGCTTGGCCAGGATGCCCCAGTAGAAGGCGATCTTGCCGCCCGGCATGCAGAAGGCGTTGACCTCCGGGCTGCCGATCAGGTTGACCTCCCACTTCCAGTCGCGCGCACGCTCGTTGCACTGCGGGGCGAAGGGGATCATCCGGTCGGCCATGTAGCGCAGCCGCTTGAGCTGCGGGTGGTCCATGGGCGCCAACGCGCGCTTGCCGCTGTACTGCTGCAGCATCTGGCGGTATTGCTGCGTGGCCGAGTCTTCCACCTGGCCGGCAGGCACCGCCTTGGTGAAGCCCGAGCGCTTGCACTCCGGCGTGCTGGCCCACGCCGGCGCAACCGCGGCGCCAGCCCCTGCAGCCAGCAGGCCGGTGAACAGGCGGCGTGTGGGGCGCCATGCGCTGCAGGCGCAAGCCGCGGCGTGGGGGGCGGAAGAATGAGCGGTGTTCATGAACAGCGATCTTACGGAGATGCGGCGGGGCGCGCTGCCGTCACCGGTGCCGCGCGCGTTCGGGCCCGGCTCGCCACGCTGCCAGGAAGACCCGCAGTCCCGCAGACCCGAGGCGGGGCCTACTCGATCGTCACCTTGGCGTCGCGCACCACCTTGCCCCACTTCTGCACCTCGCGCTTGATGAAGTCGCCAAACTGCTCGGGCGAGGCGCCGCCCAACTCGGCGCCGAGCTTGAACCACAGCTCGCGCGTCTCAGCGTCCTCGAAGGCCTTGTTGACCAGGCCATGCAGGCGCTTGACCACGTCGGGCGGTGTGCCCTTGGGCACCCACAGGCCGTACCAGGACGTGACCTCGAAACCGGCGAGCCCCTGTTCGATGGCGGTGGGGATCTCGGGAAAGGACGGCGAGCGCTTGGCCGAAGTGACCGCGATGGGCTTCAGCTTGCCACTGCGGATATGGCCCGCGGCGCTGCCCAAGGCCTCGAAGATGTACTCGATCTCGCCGCCCAGCAAAGCCGTGGTCGCCGGGCCCGTGCCCTTGTAGGGCACATGCTGCGCCTTCAGACCGGCAAAGCTGTTGAACATCTCGCACGACAGGTGCCGTGTGGTGCCGTTGCCGGCCGAGCCGCAGTTCACCTTGCCGTCGTTGGCCTTGGCCCAGGTGATCAGCTCGGGCAGCGTCTTGGCCGGCACCTTGGTGGCGGCCACCAGCACGTCCGGGAAGGTGGCCACGGTGGTGACGGGCACCAGGTCCTTCTCCAGCTCGTAGGGCAGGCTCTTGTAGGCCGATACCGCCACCGCCAGGTGCACGGGCGCCAGCAACACGGTGTAGCCATCCGGCGCGGACTTGGCCGCCGCCGCCGCGCCGATGGTCCCCCCCGCGCCGCCGCGGTTGTCGATGACGAACTGCTGCCCGGTGAGCTGGGTCAGCTTGGCCGTCAGCGGCCGTGCCACCGTGTCAGTGCCACCGCCCGGCGGGAAGGGCACGATGACCTTCACCGGCTTGGCCGGCCATTCCTGAGCGTGGGCAGTTGACCAGGGCGCTAGCAGCGCCACGCCAAGCACCGCGCACAGGGACAGGCTGGCGAGCAGGGGTTGCATCGAAAGCAGTTTCATGAGGGGACTCCTGGAGCAGGCATACGCGACCTTGCTTGGGGATGTCTCGCGCCCACAAGCGACCGCAGACCATGCTACGGACCTGCGGCGTGTCCAAGTATGCGCTCGCGGCGTGACAGGCCGGTGGCAAGTCAGCCGCGACAGGTGCCGCGACCAAGGTCGTCGAACACCCCAGCGCTGCGCCGCGCCCTCACGCGCGCTGCAACAACCCCTGCACCGCCTCCCGGGCCTGATGGCCAAGCTCGGCAAGATCCAGACCGGGGAGGGCGCCGTCGCTCACGATGTCCTTGCCGCCCACGAAGAGCCAGCGCAGGTCGGCGTTGCCGCCACTGGCCACGGGGCCGATGGCGGGGTCGTGCAGGCCGAAGTAGCGCGGGTGGCGGTCCAGGCCGTAAACGGCGATGTCGGCGGCCTGGCCTGGGGCCAGGGTGCCCACGGCGTCCAGGCCCATGAGACGCGCGCCGCCGGCCGAGCCCCAGCGCACCACGTCTTCGACGGTGGAGGCCGCAGCCGCCTGCGCCTCACCCTGGCCACCGCGGCATTCGGCGGTGGCCGCCTCACCCGCCTTGGCGCGCTGCATCAGCCAGGCCGCGTGGGTCTCGGAGATCATGTCGGCGGCCTCGTTGGAGGCCGCGCCGTCCACGCCGATGGAGATCTGCGCCCCGGCGACCTCCAGCTCGCGCACGGGCGCGATGCCGCTGCCCAGCCGGCAGTTGCTCTGCGGGCAGTGGGCAATGCCAGTGCGCGTGCGCCCCAGCAGAGCGATCTCCTGCGGATCCAGCTTCACCAGGTGGGCGTACCAGACGTCCGGCCCCACCCAGCCCACGGACTCGCAGAACTCCACCGGGCGCATGCGGTGCTTGGCCTGGACGATATCCTGGTAGTGCACCGTCTCCGACAGGTGCGAGTGCAGCCGCAGGCCCAGGCTGCGCGCCTGTTCGGCGCAGGCGCGCAACTCTTCGGGCTGCATGGAATGCGGCGGTGTGGTGGGCGCGCTCACGACGCGGCGCATGGCGTCGGGCGCGGGGTCGTGGAAGTCGCGCGCCAGGCGGGCGATGTCGTCCATGAAGCCCTGCAGCGTCTCGGGGCGCGCGGCGGGCGCCAGTTCTGTCTGCGGCAGGCGCGACAGGGTGCCGCCGCCGCGGCAGAGCACGAAGCGCAGGCCCAGCTTGCCGGCCTCCTCGAAGAGGATCGCCGAGCTGTCGTAGGGCATGTCGGGGTAGTAGTGGTAGTTGTGGTCGGCCACGGTGCCGCAGCCCGACAGCGCCAGCTCCACCAGACCGATGCGCGCGGCCAGCCGGAAGTCCTGCTCGGTCATCAGGGGCCGCAACCGCATGGGCGTGGCCAGCAGCCAAGGCGACAGCGTGGCGTTCAGGCCGAGCGGATCGCCCTTGAGCAGGGACTGGAACAGGTGGTGGTGCGTGTTCACCCAGGCCGGGTAGATGGCACAGCCGGTGGCGTCGATCTGCCGCTCGCCGGGCTCGGGCGTGAGCGTGCCGATGGCGGCGATGCGCCCGTCGCGCACGCGCAGGTCCGGGCCCGAGGCGCGAGCGGCTGGGCCCTGCAGGCCGGTGAGGATGGCGGTGGCATTGCGCAGCAGCAGGCTCATGCGGCACTCCCTGGGATCAAGTTCGCGGTGGCCGCAGGGGTGGGCTGGACGGCCAGCGCCGCGAGCGTGCCCACGTTGCCGCGGTGCACCTCCACCTCGCCGTGGGCGGTTAGGAGGTCCATCAACTGGCGGCGGATGACGAGGCCGGGTTTGTCTGAAGTCATGTGGAATTCCATGCGGCGGGTGGTGTCGATGCAGGCGTCGTAATCGGTGGCTTCCAGGATGTCGCGGTCCTCGGCGGTGATGGCCGAGTCCCAGTCGATCAATTCCTGCGTGGAGCATTGCTCCTCGGTGTCGTTGCGGTACAGCCACTGCACCAGCAGCATGCGGCCGTCTTCCATGGGCGTGGCGCAGTTGTAGATGATGTGGTCCACGCCACTGGCCGGGTAGCGGCAGCCGAAGCGGCGGCAGAACGGCAGGTAGTAGCGGTTGACCAGGTGGCGGTGGGTGATGGGCTCGGTGGTGCCGGTGACGCGGTGGCCCGCGGGCGGGTTGCGGATGGGCACCAGGGTCTCGGCCTCGAAGCCGTAATCGGTCTCGCGGAACTCGTAGGGCGCAGGCTTGGGGTTCTCCAGGATCCCGAAGTTGGCCTTATGCACATAGGAGAAGTGCGCGTTGTCGAAGGAGTTCTCCATCATGCGCAGGGGCGAGGTCTTCCACTCCTCGTGGAACTGGAAGATGCGCCGGTAGCCCGGCTGGCCGTCTTCGGGGAAGTGGGGAATGGGGCGCAGGGGTTCCTCCAGCGCCACCCACACATAACCGTACTTCTCCTGCGCGTGGTAGGACGGCACGCGGGCGCCCGCCGGGATCTGCAGATCGGGCTGCTGCGGGATGCGTACGCAGGCGCCGCTGCAGTCGTAGGTCCAGCCGTGGTAGCCGCAGACGATCTGGCCGTTCTCCACAAAACCGCGCGACAGCTTGGCCGTGCGGTGGCAGCAGCGGTCGGCCAGGGCGGCGGGCGTGCCGTCGGCCTGCTTCCACAGCACGAGGTCCGTGCCCAGCAGGCGAAAGGGCTTCGGGCCGTCGTCCAGGTGGGCCATGGGCATCAGCGCGTACCAGAAGCGCCGCAGGACTTGTTGTTGCGTCACCAGCATCGGGCCGGGGTCCTCGGGTCTTGATGTGAAAGGGCAGCAGTGCAGCCCGCGCCGCTCAGGGAATGTGCAGCGTGGCCTCCACCTCGATCAGCGCCGCGTCGCCCGGCAGAAAGCGCGAGACCTCCACCACCGTGCTCACCGGGGGCTGCGTGGGATAGAACAGGCCGCGCACCCGGTTGTACAGCGGGTAGTGGCGCAAGTCGCGGAAGTACTGCACCAGCTTGAAGGCCTGCTCCATGCCGGCGCCATGCTCCTGGGCGATCTGCCGGATGCGCTCCAGCACCAGCCAGCTCTGCACCACGGCCGGTGCCTCGAACACATCCACCGACAACTGCCCGGTGTCGAAGCCCAGGCCCCGCAGGGCCTGGCGGGCGTGCTCGGGCAGGTCCGCATAGCTCTGCAGCACCTGGCCACGTGCCGGGTCCACGGCCACCACGCCACTGAGGAAGACGAACTCGCCGACGCGCCGCGCCGCGGCGTAGTTCGCCATCGGCTGACCCTGGCTGCTCACGCCGGCACTCCGCTCATCCAGGCGCGGACCTTGCCGGGGTTGAGCAGCCCCAGGGGGTCGAAGCGCTTCTTCATCTCCAGCACGCCCGCGGGCAGCGGCCCCCCGGCCTTGCCATCCTCGACGATGTAGACATGCGGGTCGTTGATGCGCACGCCGTGGTCGCGGAAAGTCTGCATGATGGCCTGCAGCCGCTCTTCCGTGGTGAAGCGCACGATGGGCAGGGCCGAGCAGGTCATGCGCCCGTCCAGGTTGCGGATGAACTCCGCATGCAGCTGGACCTCCGGGTGCAGCATCTCATGCAGCTTGCGCACCTGCTCCACATGCTGGCCGGCGGTGTAGGCGCACTGCAGGTAGGTGAGGTCCTTCTCGTTGCGCATCGCCACCAGGGTGGTGTGGTTCCAGGTGTACTCCAGCAAGGTGCGGTTGGTGCGCGCGATCTCGGCGGCGTCCTTGCGGTAGGTGACTTCGCCGCCCCATTGGTTCACCAGTTCCAGCATGGCGGGCTCGCTGCTGGGCGCAAGCGCCACGATGAGGGCATGGCAACCAGCCGGCAGGTGGTCAGCCAAGGGCTTGAGGTAGCTCGGCACGGGGTCGGCCATCAGGGCGACCTCGCGCTTGACGATGCCGGGCGCCTGGGCCAACGCATCGCCAAACCCCAACGCCGCGTCGAAGTCGCGGAACACGACGATGGACTCCAGCCAGTCATGAGCGGGGGCCAGGGCCAGCTCGATCTCCAGCACCAGGCCGTTGGTGCCCCACATGTGGTGCATCAGCAGCGCATCAGGGCCGCGCAGTTCCACGACCTTGGGTTCCGGCTCGATGGTGATGGCCTTGAGGCCGAGCACGTTGCCGCGCGCGGCCAAGGGCCCGTGGTTGATGGAGCCCACGCCACCGAAGCCGCCGCCGAACAGCCCACCCAGCGTGGCGCTACGGTAAGTGGAGGGCATGCAGCGCAACTCCATGCCGCAGGCGGCGCGCGTTTCCTTTTCGAAGTCCGACAGGCGGATGCCGGCCTGCGCCCGTCCTGCCCCCTGGCGCGCCCAGAGAAAGCCCTTGTAGCCGCTCATGTCCAGCACCACGCCACCGTGCAGCGGCACGGCCTGGCCGTAGTTGCCGGTGCCCGTCCCCCGGATGGTGATGGGCACGCCGTGCTGGGCGCAGGCGGCGACGATGCGCACGATCTCGTCCTCGCTACGCGGGCGCACGGCCGCCTCGGCCGTCTTGCCGGCGAGCTGGCGCTTGAGCACCGGACTGAACCAGGAGAAGTCCTGCGACAGGCGGGCGACACGCGCCTCTTCCGTCACCCAGTCCAGGTCGGGCAGGGTGTGCAGCAGATGTTCGAGGGGCTTGGCCGGGGCGTTCATGAAGATTCCTGGAAGGTGAGCGGGCCATCAGGCCGACTGGGAGTGACCGGGTTCAGGCGACGGGTGGAGACTTCGGCCTCAGTCGCGCGACAACTCGCTGGCGTGCCAACTGCCCAGCGCCGCCCGAGACAACCACGCCATCAGCACGAACAGTGCCACGCCCGTCAGCGAGATAAGCAGCAGCGCGGCGAACATGCGCGGGATATTGAGCTGGTAGCCGGCGTACAAGATTTGGTAGGCCAGGCCCGTGCTGTTGCCACCCGTACCAGCCACGAACTCCGCCACCACCGCGCCGATGAGCGCCAGGCCGCTCGAGATGCGCAAACCTCCGAAAAAGTAGGGCAAGGCGCTGGGCACGCGCAGGCGCAGCAGCACCTGCAACCGGCTGGCGCGGTTCATCTCGAAGTAGCTCTGCAGGTCCGGGTCCACGCTGCGCAAGCCCAGTGTGGTGTTGGAGATGATGGGAAACAGCGCGACCAGCGCGGCGCAGATCACCAGCGAGGCTGTGGGGTTCTTCACCCAGATGATGATCAGCGGCGCCACCGCCACGATGGGGGTGACCTGCAGCAGCACGGCATAAGGAAACAGTGCCGTCTCGAGCGTGCGGCTTTGCACGAAGACAAAGGAGATCAGGGTACCCAGCAGCACCGCTACGCCGAAGGACAGCAAAGTGATCTTGACCGTGAACAGCAAGGCACCGCCCAGCACCAGCCAGTCGGCCACCAGCGTCTGCATCATCAGCAGCGGCGAGGGCACGAGGTAGGGGGGCAGCTTGAAGCCGGTGACTGCGCCCTGCCAGGCGCCCAGCAGCAGCACCGCCACTAGCAAGGGGTACAGCACCTTGTCGTAGCGGGGTCGCCTGGTCATCGGCGCGGCGGTGGTCTTGTCTGCGCTCATGCCGAGGGCTCCTCTTGCGACGTGTGGCTGGCGCGCAGCAGGCTGTCCTGCAGCTGCCGCGCGATCTCGGCAAAGCGCGCACTGACCATGAATTCCGGCTTGCGCGGGTAGGGCTCGTCGATGTGGAACTCCTCCACGATGCGCCCCGGACGCGCGGCCATCATGACGACGCGGGTGGACAGGAACACGGCCTCATGGATGGAGTGCGTGACGAAGACTACCGTGAGCTTGCGATCAGCCCAAAGCGACAGCAATTCCGCGTCCAGCTTGTGGCGGGTGATCTCGTCCAGGGCCCCAAAGGGCTCGTCCATCAGCAGCAGATCCGGCCGTACCACCAGGCTGCGCGCGATGGACACCCGCATTTGCATGCCACCGGACAACGCGCGCGGCAACGCCTGGGCGAACTTCTCCAGCCCCACGAGGGTCAGGGCCTCGGCCACGCGGGCGTCAGCCTGCGCGCGCGGCACGCCCGCCAGATCCAGCGGCAAGCGCACGTTGGTCGCCACGCTGGCCCAGGGCATCAACGTCGGGGCCTGGAAGACAAAGGCCAGCTTGCGTCCAGCCTCCTCCAGCCGGTCCACCGGCTTGCGCCACAGCAGCAGCCGGCCATCGCTGGGCTCCAGCAGACCGGCCACCATCTTCAGCAGCGTACTCTTGCCGCACCCCGAGGGGCCGAGCAGCGTGACGAACTCGCCCTCGCGGATGGACAGGTCCACCGGTTGCAGCGCGACCGTGCCGTTGGGGTAGGTCTTGTGCGCCGACAGGACCTCCACCGCCATGGAGGCCTCGGACACTGCGGACGCGCCGGCTTCGGTCACGGCAGGACCCTTGCGCTCTTCACGAAGTCCAGGCTGTAGGCTTCCTCGAGCTTGACCTTGCCAGGCTCTACCAGCTTGTTGTCCAGCAGGAACGCCAGGTTCTGCCGCATGCGGGATTCGCTGATCGCGCCGATGCCCACGGTCCGGGCGTCACCTGAAGTGACCATGCCCAGCTCCCTGAGCTTGCCCACCGAGTAGGCGATCTGCTCGTCGGTCATGTTGGGATTGTCCTTCTTGATCAGGGGAATGGCCGGCGCCGGGTTCTCCAGGAAGCTCTTCCAGCCTTCCATCGATGCCTTCACGAACGCATCCACCGCCTTGGCGCGGTTCTTCACCGTCTGCTCCATGCAGGAGATGGTGGTGGCGTAGGACGTCCAGCCATGGTCGGCGAAGAGGTGCGTGGTGGCCTTGATGCCGGCCCGCTGGATGGCGAACGGCTCCGAGGTCAGGAAGCCCTGCTGCACCGTGTTGCGGTCAGCCAGGAAGGGCTGGATATTGAAAGTGTAGGGGCGGGTCTGCTCGTCCTTCAGGCCGAAGCGGCTCTTCAGCCACAGCCAGTAGCCGCGCTGCGCGGAGGGCGCGATGAGGATGGTCTTGTCACGCATCTCCTCGAAGCTCTTGACGTTCTCGTGCGAAATCAGCACCTGCGGGTCCTTCTGAAAGATGGCGGCCAGCGTGACCACCGGCACGCCGCCGTTGCGCGCCACCATCATCTGGATGTCGCTGGAGCCCATGATGCAGTCGGTCTGGCCGGCGGCCATGAGTTGCAGGATGTTGACCTGCGGCCCGCCCATGCGGATGGTGACGTCCAGGCCGTACTTCTTGTAGATGCCCGTGGCCACCGCCTGGTAGAAGCCGCCGTGCTCGGCCTGCGCGTACCAGTTCGTCATGTAGGTGAACTTCTCCTGGGCCTGGGCCCCAGCGGCCAGGCTGAGTGCGGCCACGGCGGCCAGGGAGCGGCGAACCGTGCGGAACACGGACAGGGCGCGGAACGTGCGGTGTGACATGGCGGACCTCTTGGGATGGGTGGATGGATGGAAGGGGAAGGAGTCGCGGGAGAAACGATGGGCTCAGGCCGCGTGCAAAGCTGGCCTCGGGGTTGGCATCAAAGCGGTTCGAGGTGTGGAAGTCTGCTTAGGCAGCCTGGAAAGCCGTCTCGATGTGGCCCTGCTGGTGGCCGCTGCCCCAGGACGGGGCGTCGCGCACCACCCACTGCATGTGGAACAGGTCGGTAATGGCCTGCACCCAGCTGTCGCTCAGCGTGTCCAGGATCTCAGCGCCCTGCTCGGGCGTGGCGCCCAAGGGGTCGCCAATCACGCCACTGGGCCCGAAGTCCCGCGCCGTCCAGGCGCAGGCCGGGCGGCCATCGGGCGACAGCAGCTTGGACGGGAAGGGCGGCGGAAAGTTGGCCACGGCGCGATCCATGCGGACGGTGTGCGGGGCCAGCGCCAGCATGAGGGCGGTCTCGGAGTGCCCGGCGTGCATGGCGAGCTTCTTCTCCGTCTCGCTGATGAAGCGGCCCGAGGCGTTAGGCAGACGGGAGACATGGAAGGGCACCACCACGAAGTCGCCGTGTCGCAGGCGCAGCTCGCGCGCGGCCATCTCCAGCACCTGCGGCTGCCCGCCATGGCCGTTGGCCAGCAGCAGCTTGCGAAATCCTGCGCGGTACACCGACTCACCGATCTCGGTCACCACCGCCAGCAGCGTCGGGCCGGTCAGCGTCATCGTGCCGGGGAAGTGCAGGTGTTCGTCCGACTTGCCGTAGGTGATGGGCGCCAGGCCGAAGGCACGTACCGCGGCGGGCAGCTTCTCCAGCGCCTTGCCCAGCACCCCGGCAGAGATGACGCTGTCCACTGCGCAGGGCAGGTGCGGCCCGTGCTGCTCGATCGCACCCACCGGCAGGACGATGACCGTGTTCGCCTTGTCTTCGAGTTCGTCGATCTCGGTCCAGCTCAGGTAGGGCAGGAAGCGCTCGGGAGGAATGTAGCCGTGCATCATGGGGAGGTGTTCCGGGGGCGGTGGACTTGGTGTTGGGGGTGATGGCACTGAGCGCAGGGCTTCAGGCGAACTGCGCCATGGCCTGGCGCACGCGCGCCTTGAAGGCGGTCAGTTGCACTGGGGTGGCCACGTTCAGGTGGTACATCGCGTGGTAGTCGACACGCGCCTGCACAGCAGTGAGGCGGCGCAGGTAACGGGTGACCATCTTGCGCGGCGGGTCGCCCATGTACCAGGCCATCCAGCGCGGCCGGCCGTAGGTGACCACGGCCGAGATGCGCCGGATGTTGGTGAGCATGGGCTTGACGTTCGCCGGGTCGCTCAGGTCGAAGGCCACGCCCGGCATGAGCAGGCGGTCGAACCAGCCCTTGAGCATGGCCGGCAGGCCGAAGCACCATGTAGGGAAGCACAGCACCAGAGCCTCGGCACGGCGTAGCCGGGCCACGTAATCCTGCAAAGGGGCCTGGTTGGCGGGCACGTCGTGGTAGCCCAGGCGCTCCTCGCGCGACATCACCGGGTTGAAGCCTTCGGCGTAGAGGTCACAGTCGTCCACCTCGTGGCCCGCAGCCTTCAGCCCCTTCAGCACCTCTTCGTGCAAGGCAGCGGCCAAGCTGGTTTCCACCGGGTGGCAATAGATCACGAGCACTCGCATGGTGCGTCGCTCAGAAATGCACCAGCGTGGTGCTTACCAGCCATGAGACAGATGTACGTGCCTCAGCCTGCACCAGAAACGCCGGCGCATGAGCGCCATCAGCCCCCGACAAGGCTCTTTCTTGGTGCATAAAGCGGACACGCTGGCGGTGCATCTTGATCCTCGGCCGTAACTTCCGAGAAAGCTTCAGCAAGGCCCATGCCGGGCCCACACGGGCCCTCAATCGTCCGCCACGGCCGGCCCCGCGGGCACCTCCAGCGCACGTACCGTGGCGCGCATCCACCACAGCATCACCAGCGCAGGCAGCGCCGCCACCGTGCTGGTGATGAAGAACACTGGCCAGCCGATGGTCTCGGCCAGCACGCCGGCCAGCGGGCCCACCCAGACCCGGCCCACCGAGGCGAAGGCCGAGAGCAACGCAAACTGCGTGGCGGTGAAGCGCTGGTTGCACAGGCTCATCAGAAAGGCGACAAACGCCGCCGTGCCCATGCCGCCGGAGATGTTCTCGAAGGCGATCACCATCAGCAGGCCGCCGTCCACCGGCGTGGCCGTGGCGAGCTTGACGAAGCCCCAGTCGAAGGCCGGGATCAGCAGGCCCGGCAGCGCGCCCTTGCCGCCCACGGCCAGCCACCAGAAGCCCAGGTTACTGGCCATCTGCAGCACGCCAAAGGCCAGCAGCGCCCGCCACAGGCCCAGCTTGATCATCAGCACCCCACCCAGCAGCGCCCCGCCGATGGTCAGCCACAGGCCGATGACCTTGTTCACCACCCCCACCTCGGCCGGCGCAAAGGCCATGCCCTTGAGCAGGAAGGGCGTCATCAGCGAGCCGGCAAAAGCGTCGCCCAGCTTGTAAAGCACGATGAACAGCAGAAAGGCCGCCGCCCCGGGCAGGCTGAAGTAGTTGCGCAAGCCTGCCAGCAAGGTCACGAAACGCGCACGCCGCGCCGCCCAGGCGGCCAGCGGCAGGGTGAAGGCGATGCCCAGCAGCAGCGCCAACAGGTCCACCCAGCGGCCCTGCAAGGCGGCAGGCAGGGCGGTGGTCTTGAGCCAGCCGCCGATTAGGGCCTGCGCCAGCGGCTTGGCGAAGTGGTCACTCACCACCACGCCCAGGGCTACCGCTGCGAGCACGGCGGCAAAGCCGAGAAGGTCCTGGCGGGCGGCGGGGGGCGCTGCGGCTGCGGCGGCACCGGGCTCTGTCGGCGCCGGCGGCAGCTTGGGCAAGGGCGGCAGCAGCAACGCCGACACCACGGCGGCTCCCACCATCAGCAGCGCCATCAGGCGGTAGACCGCGGGCCAGTCCCAGCCGCCGCCTTGCGCGGCGTCGGTCCAGATCAGGGCCAAGCCGCCCGAGACGATCATGGCCAGCCGGTAGCCCATCACGTTGAGCGAGGCGCCCAGGCCGCGCTCGGCCGGCGGCAGCACGTCGGTGCGCCAGGCGTCGATGACCACGTCCTGCGAGGCCGAGACGAAAGCCACGGTCACGGCCAGCAACGCAAAGAGGCGGATGCCGTCCTTCGGAGACGTGAGCGACAGCGCCAGCAACGCGCCAGCCAGCGCCAGTTGCGTCAGCACCAGCCAGCCACGCCGCCGCCCCAGACCAGGCAGGTCGAAGCGGTCCATCAGCGGCGCCCACAGGAACTTGAAGGTGTAGGGCAAGCCCACCAGGCTGAGGAAGCCGATGGTGGCCAGGTCGATGCCGTCGGCCGTGAGCCAGGCCTGCATCGCCTGCCCGGTCAGCGCCAGCGGCAGCCCCGAGGCGAAGCCGAGCAGCGTGACGGCCAGCAGGCGGTGCAGGGCGGCCAGGGAGGAGATGCTCATCGCGGGATTGGGGGGTTCAGTTGGCAAGCGCGCTCGGGATCGCTGCGCGTCACTGCGCGAAGGCGGGCGAGGATCCCACGGGCGGGTCGGGGCTCCAATCGGGCAGCCAGACGATGCGGCCGAGGTGTCGTGCCTTGTCAAAGTAGCGGCGGTCTGCCGTCACCAGCACGGCCGCGTCAGGCGCTTCCAGCGCTACCGCGTGGTACAGCGTGTCGAACAAGTGGTGATCAAGCTCCATCGTCAACGCCAGCGCTTTAGGCACGGCCTGGGCGGGTGTCGTCCATGCGATGTCCAGGTCCGACAGGCGCGCCAGGTCGCGTGCGGCCGATGCAGGCGCCAGGCGCCCCAGCACCGCGGCCACCTCCGCCAGAAAGTGCGGCGGCTGGACCAAACGGACCTGGCCCACCGCACTGGCCTGGAGCAGGTTCAGCGCCGCATCGACATGGTCCTCACGGGCAGCCCAGTCGCCCCGCACGAACCACTTGACGGCGACGCTGGCATCGACCACACAGATCACGGCCGGCCGTGCCCCCGTGCCTGGCGGAACTGGGCCTCGGTCACCCGGGGCAGTGCCGTAGCGCCGCTGGCGTGCTCGGCCAGGATCGCCTCCACGGCGGCCTGGTGCCGGGCCTCGCGCGCGCGGCGCTCGACGGCTTCACGCATCAGGGCGGTGATCACCGCACTCTTGTTCTGCCCTGCAAACGCGGTGTCAAAAGCTCGTTTGACGTCTTCTGGGACGCTGAAGTTGACGGTGGACATGGGAGCAGGGCGTTAGTTGTTGAAAAATTCAACAATAGCACGCAGACCCCCTGCGCTGCCAGCACGGCCTCTGCAACCCTTGTCTGCACCCCTTGAAATCCCGGCCGCTGGACGCATCACTT
>CAISJH010000409.1 GCA_903885585.1 uncultured beta proteobacterium | reverse complement strand
TTCCTCTCGGCCATGCGGCACTTTGCGCAGCAGCTGCGCGCTGAAGGCGTGCCGCTGCACTACCTGGAACAGCACCCCGGGGGACTGGGCGATGCGCTGGCGGCCGCGCTGCGCGAGCACCCCGCCGATCGCATCGTGCTCACCGAGCCCGGCGAGTGGCGGGTGCGCGAGCTGCTGGAGCGCACGGCCCGTGAAGCGGGCGTGGAGATCGAGTTCCGCGAGGACCGGCACTTCCTGTGCACGCGCAGCGAGTTCCAGGCTCATGCCAAGGGCCGCAAGCAGCTGCGTATGGAGTACTTTTACCGCGAGATGCGGCAGCGCCACGGCGTGCTGATGGACGGAAGCGAGCCGGCGGGCGGGCAGTGGAACTTCGATGCCGACAACCGGGAGAGCTTCGGGCGCGAAGGCCCCGGCCTGGTGCCGCTGCCGCTGCGCTTCGAGCCCGATGCCGTCACATCAGAGGTGATGGCGCTGGTGAATGCGCAGCAGCCTCCCGCGCCGGGCCGGCTGGCGCAATTCGGCTGGCCGGTGACGCGCGAACAGGCCCTGGCCGCGCTGGAAGACTTCATTGCGCACCGCCTGGCCGACTTCGGCCGCTGGCAGGACGCGATGTGGGGCGGCCAACCCTGGCTGTACCACGCCATGATCTCGTCCTCGCTGAATCTGAAGCTGCTGGACCCGCGCGAGGTCATCGCCGCGGCCGAAGCCGCCTGGCGTGCCGGGCAGGTGCCGCTGGCCTCGGCCGAGGGCTTCATCCGCCAGATCCTCGGCTGGCGCGAGTACGTGCGCGGCGTGTACTGGCTGCGCATGCCCGACTACCTGGACCTGAACGCGCTGGAAGCCCGCGAGACCCTGCCGGCCTTCTACTGGACCGGCCAGACCGACATGCGCTGTCTGGCAGACGCCATCGGGCAGACGCTGGAGCACGGCTACGCGCATCACATCCAGCGTCTGATGGTAACCGGCCTGTACGCGCTGCTGCTGGGTGTGGCCCCGCGTGAGGTGCACGCCTGGTACCTGGCCATGTACGTGGACGCGGTGGAATGGGTGGAGTTGCCCAACACGCTGGGCATGAGCCAGCACGCCGACGCCGGCCCGCCCCAGGGCCCCACACCGCCGCCCGGGCCCATGGCCAGCAAGCCCTACATCGCGACCGGCCAGTACATCGCACGCATGAGCGACCATTGCCGGGGCTGCCGCTTCGACCCGGTCAAGCGCACCGGCGAGCGGGCCTGCCCCTTCACCACGCTCTATTGGGACTTTCTGGCACGCCACCAGGCCCGCCTGGCGCGCAACCCGCGCATGGCGCTGCAGGTGAAGAACCTGCAGCGGGTGCCTGCTGAAGAGCTGGCCGAGGTGCAGACGCGGGCACAAGCGCTGCGGGCCGGCCAGGTGGCGGGCTGCTGAAGCCACCGCGCTGCCGAAACGGGCCCACCCAGCCCAAGCGCACCAGGCCGGTGCGCGCCACGCACCTTTGCCCAGCACTGCCTCATCAGGCGCACCGTCATGGGATGCGCCAAGCCAACGCCATGTGGCCCAGGCCCCTGCAGAGCTGGCACGCTTACTGCTGTACATGCTTGTATACCAGTCAGCGCACCCATGCACAGCAGCTTGCACGCTCCCGCGGCCCAACCGGCACACCCCTCGGTGCTGCCCGTGGCGCCCACGACGTCCCTGTCGGCCCTGCCCGCACGCCCCGGCGTGTCCTCCTGGCTGGCCGATCTGGCCGCAGGTGCCGACCCCGTGGCCCTGGCCGACGCCGCCCGGGTGCGGGCCCTGGCCTCGGCGCAGACGGCGCTCGGCCGCCCGGTGTGGATCCACCTGTGTGACGACACCACCTGGCAGCGCCAGATTGACCGATTGAACGAGCGCCTGCGATCGTGCGACACCCGGGCCGAGGCCTTGCAGCGCTTTCCCCTGCTGGGTGTGCCGTTTGCCGTCAAGGACAACATGGACATCGCGGGCGCGCCGACCACGGCGGGCTGCCCGGCTTTCGAACAGACGGCCCCGGAAAACGCCACGGTGGTGCAGCGTCTGCTGGACGCCGGTGCGTTGTGGGTGGGCAAGGCCAACTTGGACCAATTCGCTACCGGCCTGGTGGGGACCCGCTCGCCCTATGGCCGGCCGGCCAGCGTCTTCGATTCAACCCGTGTCAGCGGGGGCTCCAGTTCCGGCTCGGCCGTGGCCGTGGCCAGTGGGCTGGTGGCTTTCGCACTCGGCACGGACACGGCCGGTTCGGGCCGGGTGCCCGCCGGTCTGAACGGCCTGGTGGGGCTGAAGCCCACCCCAGGCCGCGTCTCCACTGCCGGCGTGCTGCCCGCCTGCCGTTCGGTGGACTGCGTGTCGATCTTTGCCCACTCGGTGGATGATGCCGCACACGTGCTGTCCATGCTCGAAGGCCCAGACGGGCGTGACGCCTACAGCCATCTGGCGCCAGGCCGGGCGGCGCTGCCCGCCCGGCCCCGACTGGGCGTTCCGCGGCAGGCGGTCTTTCATGGCGATGCGGGTTACGCCAGCGCTTGGCCCGACGCGCTGGCGCGTGCCCAAACCCTGGGCGCCGAGCTGGTGGAAATGGACTTCACGCCCTTGTTCGACGTGGCCGCGCTTCTGTACGACGGGCCCTGGGTGGCCGAACGCCACGCCGTGCTGCAGGCCCTGATGGAGCGCGACCCGCAGGCGCTGGACGCCACGGTGCTGAAGGTGGTGTCCAAGGCCGTGGGCATGACGGCCACCGACGCATTTCGCGCCCAGTACCGGCTGCGCGGACTGCAGGCATCGCTGTCCGGCCTGTGGCAGCAGGTGGACGCCCTGCTGGTGCCCACCACCACCGGTCACCCAACGTTTGACGAGATCGACGCGGACCCCGTGGGCGCCAACGCCCGTATGGGCACGTACACCAACTTCGTCAACCTGCTGGGCTGGTGCGCGCTGGCCGTGCCCTCAGGCTTCACCGACCGCGGCCTGCCCTTTGGGGTGACGCTCATCGGCCCGGGAGGCGCTGACGCCGCGCTGGCCCGCTTGGGCCAGCGGTGGATGGCAGCCGGGTCTCCCAAAAGACACGACGGCGCCTCGCAATCGGTGGAGCACCCCAGCTCAGCATCCCACTCGGCAACGACCAACGTCATGCGCTGGCCCGCCACCGAACCCACCATGCCTATCGCGGTGGTGGGCGCGCACCTGAGCGGCCTGCCGCTGAACAGCCAACTCGTGGAGCGTGGCGCCCACCTCCTGCAAGCCACCCGCACCGCAGCGCTGTACCGCCTGTACGCCTTGCCCGGAACCACGCCCCCGAAGCCCGGCCTGCAGCGGGTGGCCGAAGGTGGAGCTGCTATCGAAGTGGAGGTCTGGGCCGTGCCGCAGTCGGCGCTGGGCTCTTTCCTGAACCTGATTCCAGCGCCGCTGGGCCTGGGCAGTCTGCAGCTGGAAGACGGGCGCCAGGTGCACGGCTTCCTGTGCGAGGCCCATGCCTTGGCCGGTGCACAGGACATCACGGTTCACGGCGGTTGGCGGCGCTTTTTGGCCGCCAGCGTGCCACCGACAGGAGGCCGTTGATGGACTTGGAACGATACGCCGAGTCCGCCGCCCAGGCGCTGAACCTGCCGCTGGCCCCGGAGCACCGGCCGGGCGTGCTGCTCTACCTGCAGATGGTGGCGCAGATGGCACCGCGGGTGATGGAGTTCCCCTTGAGCCCGGCGATAGAGAGCGCCAACGCCTTCCGGCCCGTGGGCCCTGACGATCTGCCAGCCGCCAGCGCGGACATCGGCGCAGCTCCGGGGACCCAGCCATGACCGCACTGGAGCAGGTGAATCAAAGCCTGGCACGCATTGCGGCCACCGACACGCAGGTGAACGCCTTCACCGCGGTGCTGGCCGAGCGCGCGCTCGCGCGTGCCGAGCGGCTGGACCGTGAGGGCCGCGGCCTGCCGCTGGCCGGCATGCCGTTTGCCGTGAAGAACCTGTTCGACATCCAAGGCCTGGCCACGCTGGCGGGCTCGAAGATCGAACGCGGCGCCGCGCCGGCGGTCAGCGATGCCCCGCTTGTTCAGCGACTCGAAGGCGCCGGTGGTGTGCTGGTGGGTGCTCTCAACATGGACGAGTACGCCTACGGCTTCACCACCGAGAACACGCACTACGGCCCCACACGCAACCCGCATGACCTGACGCGCCTGTCAGGCGGCTCCTCAGGCGGCTCGGGCGCCGCCGTCGCGGCGGGCCAGGTACCGCTGACGCTGGGGTCCGACACCAACGGCTCGATCCGCGTGCCCTCCTCGCTGTGTGGCGTGTTCGGCCTGAAGCCCACCTTCGGTCGTCTGCCGCGCACAGGCACCTACCCCTTCGTGGCGAGCCTCGACCACCTGGGACCCTTTGCGCGCAGCGTGAAAGACCTGGCCCTGGCCTATGACCTGATGCAGGGGCCGCTAGCGGAAGATGCCGCCTGCGCGCAACGCCCGATAGAGGTGACGGTACCCACGATGGAGCGCGGCCTGGAAGGCCTGCGCATTGGGGTGCTGGACGGCTGGTTCCGGACCCAGGCGCTGCCGCCTGCTCTGGAGGCCGTGGCTCGGGTGGCCCAAGCGCTGTGCACAAGCCGCATGGTGAGCTGGCCGGAAGTAGACCGAGCCCGCACGGCGGCCTTCATCATCACCAATGCCGAAGGCGGCGCACTGCACCTGCCGGACCTGCGCACCCGGGCGCAGGACTTCGAGCCCCTGTCGCGCGACCGTTTCCTGGCCGGCGCCTTGCTGCCGGCCGCCTGGGTGGTGCAGGCCCAGCGCGTGCGCCGCTGGTTTGCCGAGCAGGTGGCCGCCTCTTTCCGCGACGTGGACGTGGTGCTGGCGCCCGCCACCCCTTGCACCGCCCTGCCCATCGGCACCGAGTGGCTGGAGATCAACGGCCAGCGTCTGAACGCGCGCGCCAGCATGGGGATGCTGACCCAGCCGATCTCGTGCATCGGGCTGCCGGTGGCCGTGGTGCCGGTGTGGGGCTGCGACCCGGCCGCGCCGCACCTGCCCATGGGGGTGCAGGTCATCGCCGCCCCTTGGCGCGAGGACCTGTGCCTGCGCGTGGCGCGACATCTGGAAACGACGGGGGTGGTATCTGCTCCAGTGGCGACACTCCAGCCTCTTTGAAGCCACCCTGGAGCCCACCCCATGCACATCAACCTGCCCGAGATCGTGAGCGAAGTCAGCGCCGAGTTCGCGCGCTATGAAGACGCCCTGGTGAACAACCGCGTGGAGGTCCTGGACGAACTGTTCTGGACCAGCCCGCTGACGGTGCGCTACGGCGCGACCGAGAACCTGTACGGCATCGAGGAGATCCGCGCTTTTCGCAACGGACGCCCGTCTGCCGGGCTGGCACGGACGTTGCGACGCACCGTCATCACCACCTACGGACGTGACCACGCCACCGCCATGACCGAGTTCTTCCGCGACGGCAGCACCCGCACCGGACGTCAGAGCCAGACCTGGGTGCGCATGCCCGAAGGCTGGCGCGTGGTGGCGGCCCACGTGAGCGTGGTGGACCTCGCATGAGCACCGGTAGGCACCCGTTAAACGCTGTCCCCACATCACCCCGCAACCCTTGCCTGTTTTCTCCCTGACCCTCCTCCACTTCGAAGAAAGGCCCTCGCCATGAACGACCGCATCCTCACCCTGTCCGACGCCTCGCGCCGCCGCCTGCTGACCGCCGGTGCCCTGGGCGGCGCCAGCCTGGCCCTGCCCGGCGCGCTGCGTCAGGCGCTGGCCCAATCAGCACCCATCACCGTGGGCGCCATCTACGTGGGCCCGCGTGATGACTTCGGCTACAACCAGGCGCACGCCGAAGGCGTGGCGCAGTTGAAGAAGATGGCCGGCGTCAAGGTGCTGGAGGAAGAGAACGTCCCCGAAACCCAGGCCGTGCAGAAGAGCATGCAGGGCATGATCTCGCAAGACGGCGCCAAGCTGCTGTTCCCCACCTCCTTCGGCTACTTCGACCCGCACATGCTGGCCGTGGCCGGCAAGAACACTGGCGTGCGTTTCGCCCACTGCGGCGGCCTGTGGTCGCAGGGCAAGCACCCGGCCAACACCGGCAGCTTCTTCGGCTACATCGACGAGGCGCAATACCTCAACGGCGTGATCGCCGGGCACATGAGCAAGAGCAAGAAGCTCGGCTTCGTGGCCGCCAAGCCCATCCCGCAGGTGCTGCGCAACATCAACGCCTTCACCATGGGTGCGCGCTCGGTGGACCCGAAGATCACCACCACCGTCATCTTCACCGGCGACTGGTCCATGGCCGTGAAGGAGGCCGAGGCCACCAACAGCCTGGCCGACCAGGGCGTGGACGTGTTCACCATGCACGTGGACGGTCCCAAGGTCATCGTCGAGACCGCGGCCAAGCGCGGCAAGATGGTGTGCGGATACCACGCCAGCCAGGCCAAGCTGGCACCCCAGGCCTACCTCACGGGCGCGGAGTGGAACTGGGTCACCGCCTACACCACCATCATCGAAGCCGCCCGTAGCGGCAAGCCGCACCCCAACTTCGTGCGCGGCGGCCTGAAGGACGGCTTCGTGAAGTCCTCGCCCTACGGTTCGATGGTCACCGAGGGCGCACGCAAGAACGCCGACGCCATCCGCGCCAAGATGATGGCGGGCAGCTTCGACATCTTCGCCGGCGAACTGAAGGACAACACCGGCAAGGTGGTCATCGCCAAGGGCACCGCGCTCAAGCAGACGGACGTCACGCTGGAATCCATGAACTACCTCGTCGAAGGCGTGATCGGCAAGGTCTGAACCTGCCCACACTCGCCGCGCCAGACCGTTCACATCTCCAAACTTGTCCATGGAACGCTGGCGCGACGCCCTGGAGTCCCTGCTGCTGCCCCTGCTGGCCCTGGCCGGCGGGGTGCTGCTGTTCGGCGGCTTCCTGGGCCTGGGCGGGCACGACCCGCTGCAAGCCTGGGGGTTGCTGTTCAAGGGCGCCTTCGGCGATGCCTTCTCCTGGCAGAACACCCTGCAGCGCGCCGCCCCGCTGATGCTGACCGCGCTGTGCGTGGCCCTGCCGGCGCAGGCCGGCCTGACCGTGATCGGTGGCGAGGGCGCGTTGGTGCTGGGCGGACTGGCGGCGGCCACGCTGCCGCTGCTGGTGCCCCTGCCCCCCGGCATGGCAGGCACGGCTCTGCTGCTGCTGGCCGCTGCCGTGGCTGGCGCGGGTTGGATCGCCCTGGCCGGGGCCTTGCGTCAATGGCGGGGCGTGAACGAAACCATCGCCAGTCTGCTGCTGGGCTACATCGCCATTGCGCTCTTCAAACACTTGGTGGAAGGTCCCTTGCGTGACCCAGCCAGCCTGAACAAGCCTTCCACACACCCGCTCCCCGAGAGCCTGCTCATCGGCGCCCTCAGTGGCTACGACGTGCACTGGGGGCTGGTGTGGGGTCTGGCGGCTTGCGTGATCGCCGCCATCTGGTTGGCGGGCACCACGCACGGCTTTGCGGTCCGAGTAGTGGGCGGCAACGGGCGCGCGGCCCGGCTGGTAGGCCTGCCTGCCACCCGCCTGATCATCACCGCCTGCGCGTTGGGCGGCGCAGCCGCCGGTCTGGCAGGCGGCATCGAGGTGGCGGCGGTGCACACGGCCGCCAACGCCTCGCTCATCGTGGGCCTGGGCTACACCGGCATCCTGGTGAGCTTCGTCGCACGGCACCAGCCGCTGGCCATCGTCTTGGTGGCGGTGCTGTTCGGCGGCTTCCTGGCCGCGGGCAGCTTGCTGCAGCGCCGCATGGGCGTGCCCGACGCCTCCGTCCAGGTGCTCATGGGCTTTTGCTTCCTGCTGATCCTGGCCGCCGAGGCCTGGCGCGGGCGGCTGGGGGAGACCCTGTTCAAGGGCCTGCACAACGGCCTGAACAAGAGCCTGAAGGGGCCCTCCGCATGACCGACTTCTCCGCCGTGGGGGATGTGCTGCTGGCCGTGCTGGGCGGCGCCATCCGGGTGGGCACGCCCTTCCTGTTCGTCAGCCTGGGCGAATGCCTGACCGAGAAGTCCGGCCGCATCAACCTGGGTCTGGAAGGCGTGCTGGTGCTGTCGGCGATGGCCGGCTTTGGCGGCGCCTACCTCAGTGGCCTTTGGTGGGTGGGGGTGCTGGTAGCGGGCTTGGCCGGGGCCCTGCTGGCCCTGGTGCACGGCCTGATCAGCTCGCTGCCACGCGCCAACGACATCGCCGCTGGCATCGCGGTGATGCTCTTCGGCACCGGCCTGGCCTTCTACCTGGGCAAGCCCTTGATTCAGCCGCAGGCGCCGCAGATTCCGTCGATGCCGTTGGGCAGCTGGAGCGACTCCGGCGCCGTGACGGCCGCCTTGCAGATCAATGTGATGTTCCCCCTGGGCATCGCCATCGCCTTGGGCCTGACCTGGGCGCTGGCGAACACGCGCTGGGGTCTGTGGGTGCGCATGGTCGGCGACTCCGCCGATGCGGCGCGGGCGCTGGGCACGTCGGTGAACCGCGTGCGCATCGCGGCCACCACCGCCGGCGGCTTCATCGCCGGTCTGGGCGGGGCCTGCCTGTCGCTGTACTACCCCGGCAGCTGGAACGAAGGCCTGTCCAGTGGCCAGGGGCTGATCGCCGTGGCGCTGGTCATCTTTGCGCGCTGGCACCCGCTGCGCTGCCTGGGCGCAGCCCTGCTGTTCGGCGGTGCTGGCGCGCTGGGCCCGGCCCTGCAGTCGGTGGGGGTGAGCGGCGGCTACTACCTCTTCAACGCGGC